>NZ_JBSGBN010000095.1:0-37610 GCF_053601275.1 Streptomyces sp. NPDC004752
AAGTCGAAGAGGACGTACGGCGGCTGCGGCAGCGCATCTTCACGGCATCGCAGGCGGGGGACCTCAAGAAGGTCCGCAATCTGCAGAAACTGATGCTCCGCTCCCGCGCCAACACGCTGTTGAGCGTGCGACGCGTGACGGAGGTCAACGCTGGGCGAAAGACGGCGGGGATCGACGGGCGGACGGCGCTGCTGCCCCAGTCCAAGGCCGAGCTGGCCGACTGGGTGCAGCACCGTTCCCGGCCGTGGACTCCCAAGCCCGTCCGACGCGTGTTCATCCCCAAGGCCAAGGGCAGGCGCCCTCTCGGGATTCCCGTGATCGCTGACCGCGCACTTCAAGCTGTGGCGGTTGGGGCACTTGAGCCCGAGTGGGAAGCACGGTTCGAGCCGAGATCCTATGGATTTCGGCCGGGCCGCGGCTGCCACGACGCGATCGAGGCCATCTTCAACACCGCCAGCGGGAAGAACCCGCGCAGACGGTGGGCGCTTGACGCGGACCTGGCGGCGGCGTTCGACCGAATCGACCATTCTCATCTTCTCCGTCAGCTCAGCTCGTTCCCCGCCAGGGGACTGGTCGAGCAGTGGCTGAAGGCGGGAGTGGTCGACCAGGGCCGGTTCGCCCCGACCGAAGAGGGGAGCCCTCAAGGCGGGGTGATCAGTCCCGTCCTGCTCAATGTGGCCCTGCACGGGATGGAGGAGGCCGCCGGGGTCCGCTACTTCGCGACCGGCAGAGATGCCGGGAACGTAGTGCCGGGCAGCCCCGTGCTGGTGAGATACGCAGACGATCTTGTCGCGCTCTGCGAAAGCCGCGACCAGGCCCACCAGGTCAAGGCGCGGCTGGCGGCATGGCTGGGGCCCAAAGGGCTGACCTTCAACGAGGACAAGACGCGGGTCGTCCGCCTCGAAGACGGGTTCGACTTCCTGGGGTTCAGCATCCGCCGGTATCGCAGCGGCAAGCTGCTGATCAAACCGAGCAAGGCGGCCGTGCGGCGCATCCGGAAACGGCTCGCCGCCGAGACGAGGGCCCTCCTGGGGGCCAACGCCGAGGCGGTGATCGGCAAGCTCAACCCCATCATCCGGGGCTGGGCCGCCTACTACCGGACGGCAGTGTCCAGCAGGACCTATGCCCAGCTGGACCACTACGCGTTCAAGCTCACCTACAAGTGGGCCAAACGCAGCCACCCGAACAAGTCGAGGCACTGGGTAGTTGACCGGCACTTCGGCATGTTCGACCGTTCCAGGCGCGACCGGTGGGTGTTCGGCGACCGCGACAGCGGCGCCTACCTCGCCAAATTCTCCTGGACGAAGATTGTCCGACACCAGATGGTCAAGGGCAGGGCTTCTCCGGATGACCCGGCCCTGGCCGACTACTGGACCCAGCGGCGACGCCGCCGGAAACCCCCGTTGAGCGCGACCGGACTGCGGCTCCTCCAAGCCCAGCACGGCCGCTGCCCGCTCTGCAGGGAACTCCTGCTGCACGCCGACCATGAGCCGCAGAGCCCAGACCAGTGGGAGCAGTGGCTCAAGGTCATCCGCAAGGCGGCCCGCCGACAGGCGATCGTCACCAGCGGACCGGGAACGTCGGACACATCCGCCGCACCCAGCCTCGTGCACGCGCACTGCCGACGCCGACTCGGCACCCGACCAGCACTTCTGCCCGCCGCGAGCCCATAGGGGCTTGCTTGAGCCCGGTGCGTTCAACGGCGCACGCCGGGTTCTGAGGGGGCGGCGGCGCAGCAATGCGCCGCCGCTACCCGACCCGCGATGCGCACCGAGGGCATCGCCGAGCAGTTCCGCCGGCACCCCGGCGTGAGGGCCGAAGTCGACGACGGATACCGGGGCCTGGCCAACGAGTTCCCTGACCAGGTCTCGGCCCCGCCAAAGAAGCCGGAGGACACTGACAGGGACGACGGGCCGCTGACCGAGTAACTACGGCTGGCGCGAAGCCAAGCGTCGCCAGTCCTCACGCCGGATCAGCGTCGAGCACGCAAACGCCGAGCACCGCCAGTGGCGCCCGCTCCAGCGATACACCGGACGCCGCGAGACCTACGGTCAAACCCACCGCGCCGTCGCCTCCCTCGTCTCCGACCGTGCGGCCCGCAGGCCCAGCCGCCCTAAGCCGAGCACCGAACTGGTCCTCGTCCGCACGACGGCCTGCTGAATCACCCACCAGCCGAACCGCCAGGCCAGCACACCCCCAGATCAATCGCGGGGCAACCCGTAAAAAGGTGGGGAGATCCACTGAGCAGGTTTGGCCACACAACCGATCAGGGGTGGCCGTTTCCAAAGATCCTCATCAGTGGCCATCGCCACCGGCAGCCGAACGGCCCTGCCCGACGTCCCCGGCATCCAGAAGGCCCGGCCCTGGACGAACCGGCACGGCACCGGCTCCAGCACCGTGCCCGCCCGGCTCGCCATCGTCGGAGGCGGCGGAGTCGGCATCGAGATGGCTACCCTCTGGCAGGGCCTGGGCTCCCAGGTCACCCTGCTCGCCCGCCACCGCCTGATCCCCCGCATGGAACCCTTCGCGGGCGAGCTCATCGCGCGCAGCCTCACCGAGGCGGGTGCGGACGTGCGGATCGGCACCCACGTCACCGCCGTGCGCCGCCCAGACCCCACCGGGCCCGTCACCCTCACCCTTGACGACGGCAGCGAACTGCAGGCTGACGAAGTCCTGTTCGCCACCGGCCGGACCCCCGCCACCGACGACATCGGCCTGTAGACGGTCGGCCTCACGCCCGGCACATGGCTGGAGGTGGACACCACCGGCCTGGTCCGTGAAGTCGACGGCGCATGGCTGTACGCCCTCGGCGACGTCAACCACCGGGCCCTGCTCACCCACCAGGGCAAATACCAGGCGCGGACCGCTGGCGACGCCATCGGCGCCCGCGCCGCAGGCCGCCCCCTCGACGACGGCCCGTGGGGAGACCACGCGACCACCGCCGACCAGCACGCCGTGCCCCAGGTCTTCTTCACCGACCCCGAAGCGGCCGCCGTTGGCCTGACCGCCGACCAGGCGGTCCAGGCCGGCCACCGCATCCACACCGTCGACCTCGACTTCAACGCCGCCCTGGGCGCCAACCTCTACGCCGACAACTACCGAGGCCACGCGCGGGTGGTGGTCGACCTCGACCGGGAAGTCCTCCTTGGGGTGACCTTCGTCGGCCCCGGAGTCAGCGAACTGCTGCACTCGGCGACCGTCGCTGTCGCCGGCGAGGTCCCGCTCAAGCGGCTCAGGCACGCCTTCGCCTGCTTCCCGACCGTCAGCGAGATCTGGCTCTTCCTCCTCGCCGCCTACCAGCGCAACTGCACCTGAGCACTCTCTGCGCGGATCCTGCACGAACCGCCGTGCTTCATAGATGGCCGTTCATGAAACACCCGGCCGCCTGGCGGTCCACCTGCGGCGATCATGTTTCATAAGTTGTTGCAAAAGACTGGACGCCTGAAACACCCTCATGAAGCACTCCGGGTGCCCGTCTCGCTCTCCATGAATCATTCAGAGGATCACGGCATGAAGACCTCTAAAGCTGAATGAATCGGGCGTCCGTCCAGGAAGAAGCGTGCACTCCCGACCGGTGCCCCTGCGGACATGTTCCAGGCTCAGCTGGAGCGAGCGGTGCGCGAGATCGAGGGGGCGGGAGTGCGGCGTCAGTCGCTACGCGAACGCCCGGTTCGTGCTGACGGTCGATGCCGAGAAGCTGCTCGCCCAGCACCCGAACAACGGCACGCTTCGTGAACTGGCTCAACTCGTACAGCAGCGAGTTCCGGCCGTAGACGTTGTTCTGGTGAACCCGACCGGGACGATCGAAGGTCCCGGGGGGTAGGAACAGGCTCCGCGTCATGACCGACGACTTGGCCCTGTTCTCCCGAAGCTACGGCGAAGTGACAAGTAGCTCTCTGTAGCGGATTCGTGGTGTGCTTGTCAGCGTTTTTGATCTTCTGGACTTATCGAGGGCCGTGCTCGGCGAGGTTGGTCCGGTCATGACAACCGGAAGGAGCCCGGGGTGCGGCAGGAGTGGGAGCCGGAGGACCTGATCGAGGTCTGGACGCTGCTGGAGGAGGACCAGGAGCGGCTGCGGAACAAGTCGGGGGCGAACCGGTTGGGGTTCGCGCTGTTGCTGAAGTTCTTCGAGGTGGAGGCCCGGTTCCCGGAGGACGCCGGGGAGATCCCGGTGCCGGCGGTGTCGTACGTCGCCCAGCAGGTGAAGGTGGCGGCGGAGGAGTGGGCCGCGTACGACTGGTCGGGGCGGGCGATCAAGCGGCATCGGATGGAGATCCGGGGCGCGTTCGGCTTCCGTGAGTGCACGGAGGAGGACCAGGCCCAGCTCGCCGAGTGGCTGGCGGTGGAGCTGTGCGGGGTGGAGCTGAACCGGGACCGGCTCGCGGAGGCGGTGGTGACCCGCTGCCGCAAGGACCGGCTGGAGCCGCCAGCCCCAGGACAGATCGCCCGGCTGGTCGGCAAGGCGGTCAGCACCTTCGAGGAACGGTTCTGCGCGACCACGGTGGGCCGGCTGTCGGCGGCTACCCGGTCGCGGCTGGACGACCTGATCGCCGAGGACGCCGACACGGACGCGGACAGCGCGGGTGGCGGGGGCACGTTCTTCACCGAGCTGAAGGCGGACCCGGGTGCGCTGGGGCTGGACAGCCTGCTGGCGGAGGTGAACAAGCTCCAGCGGGTGCGCGGGCTTCAGCTTCCGCCGGAGCTGTTCGGGGACGTGTCGGGGAAGCTGGTGGCGGCCTGGCGGGCGCGGGCGGCGAAGGAGTATCCCTCGGACCTGCGGGCGGCGGCCGGGACGGTGCGGTACACGCTGCTGTCGACGCTGTGCCATGTGCGGGAGACCGAGATCACCGACTCGCTGGTGGAGCTGTTCATCCAGCTCGTGCAGAAGATCAACACGCGAGCGGAGAAGAAGGTCGAGGGCGAGTTCAACAAGGAGCTCAAGCGGGTCCGCGGCAAGGAGGGCATCCTGCTGCGGCTGGCGGAGGCGGCCGTGGCGGAGCCGGGCGGCACGGTCCGCAAGGTGATCTATCCGGTGGCCGGGGAGTCCACGCTGAAGGCCCTCGCCGCGGAGGCCGCGGCGAACGAGGCGCGCTACCGGGCCCGGGTGCGGACGGTGCTGCGCTCCTCGTACTTCAACCACTGGCGCCGGATGCTCTCGCCGCTGCTGAACGCGCTGGAGCTGAAGTGCAACAACACCGCCTACCGGCCGGTGATGGACGCCATCGACCTGCTCAAGCGGTACCTGGACCAGCCCATCGCGAAGGAGGGCGCGTTCTTCGACGAGGCGGAGAAGATCCCGCTGGCCGGGGTGGTGCGCGAGGAGTGGCGCAAGGCGGTCGTGGATGAGCGCGGCCGGGTCGAGCGCATCCCGTACGAGCTGTGCGTGCTCGTGGCGCTGCGGGACGCGCTGCGGCGGCGGGAGATCTGGGTGCCGGGCGCGAACCGGTGGCAGAACCCGGAGGACGATCTGCCGCCGGACTTCGAGGACAACCGCGATGTGCACTACGACGCGATCCGCCAGCCGCAGGACCCGGAGAAGTTCATCGAGGCCCTGGAGAAGAGGCTGCGCGAGGCCCTGACCCGCTTCGACACGGCGCTGGAGCTGGGCACCACGGGCGGGGTGGACATCGTCAAGAAGCACGGCGAGCCGTGGATCAAGGTCTCGCCGCTGGGCAAGCAGGAGGAGCCGGAGAACCTCGTCGCGCTGAAGGCGGAGATCGAACGCCGCTGGGGCACCATCGATCTGATCGACATCCTCAAGGAGGCCGAGTTCGCCACCGGCTTCACCGGCGAGTTCACCTCGGTCGCCACCAGGGAGGCGGTCCCGAAGGCGGTGCTGCGGCGCCGGCTGCTGCTGGCGCTGTTCGCGCTGGGGACGAACATGGGCATCAAGCGTGTCGCGGTCACCGGCAAACACGGCGAGAGCGAGGCCGTGCTGCGCCGGGTGCGGCACCTGTTCGTCAACCGGACCAACCTGCGCTCGGCGCTGGTGCGGCTGGTCAACGCCACCTTCGCCGCCCGCGATGCCGCGTGGTGGGGCGAGGGCACCGCCTGCGCGAGCGACTCCAAGAAGTTCGGCTCCTGGAGCTCGAACTTCATGACCGAGTGGCACCAGCGGTACCGCGGCCCCGGAGTGATGATCTACTGGCACGTCGAGAAGAAGTCGCTGTGCGTCTACAGCCAGCTCAAATCCTGCTCGGCCTCCGAGGTCGCCGCGATGATCGAGGGCGTGCTGCGGCACTGCACGGACGTGGAGATCGACCGGCAGTACACCGACACGCACGGCGCCTCCATCGTCGGCTTCGCCTTCGCTCACATGCTTGGCTTCAACCTGCTCCCCAGGTTGAAGAACGTGGGCTCGGCGCGGCTGTACCGGCCGGCGGCCGGGGAGGACGAAACCTGGCCCTGGCTGGCGCCTGTGCTGTCGACCAAGACGATCGACTGGGACCTGATCCGCCAGCAGTACGACCAGATCGTGAAGTACACCACCGCCCTGCGCCTGGGTACCGCCGAGGCCGAGCAGGTCCTGCGCCGCTTCACCCGCGGCGGCCCGAAGCACCCGACCTACCGGGCGATCGAGGAACTCGGGCGGGCGGTACGTACGGCGTTCATCTGCGACTACCTCGCCGACGTGGATCTGCGGCGCGAGATCAACGACGGCCTCCAGGTCGTGGAGAACTGGAACTCCGCCAACCACGACCTGTTCTACGGTAAGGACGGCGACCTGACCGGCTCCGACAAGGAGAGCCAAGCGGTCTCGATGCTGGCGCTGCACCTGCTCCAGTCGGCGTTGGTGCACGTCAACACCCTGCTCCTCCAGGACATCCTGAGCGAGGAGAAGTGGCACAAGCGGCTCACCGACGCCGACCGGCGGGCCCTGTCCCCGCTGTTCTGGACGCACGTGAATCCCTATGGCCGGTTCGAGCTGGACATGAACTCCCACCTCGCCCTCGCAACTGCGGCGCCCATGCTCCCCGGCCCTCGAACCCCGCCCGAGGCGGAAGCGGCCCGATCGGCGGCGGACGGTGCGGGCGGGTCGGAATCCTGAAGACCCGCCCACCCGGTAAGGGCCTGGCCAAGCGCGATGCAAACAAGTGATAGCACACAGGGCAGCGCACCAGGCGCTCGGCCGCCATGCCCGGCATGTACCACAAGCCGATGGCAACGGACTCCAGGCGGTGGCGCCGCCACTGCAGGTACGCGACTTTTCAAGCCTGCCAGCACTGCTTGTCGCTGCTGGCCGTGCCCGGCCCTGATTGCCTCACGGCTTGAGTTCGCCTATGGGTGAATATCTAGCGTCGATGCCATGACGGAAGACAACCTCAACGGACGGTTCCGGATCGCCGTGGTAATCGGGAGCGTGCGCAGGCCCAGGCTGGCTGATCCCCTCGCCGCTTGGTTGGAGCGCGAGCTCGCCGCGGTCAACTGGGTCGACCTCGACGTGATCGACCTTGCTGCGGTCTCACTGCCGATGCACGAGATGCAGCCGGGCGGGGCGGCCGCATCCCCGATCTCTGGTCGGCTCGCGAGCGCCGACGGATTCGTGTTTCTCACGCCGGAGTACAACCACAGCTTCCCGGCCCCGTTGAAGAACGCGATCGATTGGCACTTCACAGAATGGGCGTACAAGCCGGTCGCGTTCGTCGGATACGGCGGTTCCGGCGGCATCAGAGCCATCGAGCAACTGCGGACGGTCTTCCCGGAACTGCGTGCCACCACTGTCCGGGAATCAGTTCTCTTACCGATGGCGTGGGAACACCTTGACGACGACGGCCGATTCGTTCCTCCACCGGGTACGGCGCAGGCACTGCATGCGACGATGAACGAGTTGCGCATATGGGCCCGGGCGTTGCGCCCCCTTCGGCTCGCGGATCCGGTCCGGCGGGCATGAACAGGCTGACAGGACCGGAACTGCGCGCCGCGATCGTGCTGGCATCGGGCGGCTTGATGGCGGTGCTGGACGCCACGATCGTCGCGGTGGCGCTCCCCCAACTAATGGTGACGTTCGGTACGTCGTTGACGTCCGTCCAGTGGGTCATCACCGCGTACACGCTCGCGATGGTCGCGACGATGCCGCTGGCCGCCGGTCTTGCCGCACGCTGGGGAGCCCGTCGCGTGTATCTGGGGGCGCTGGTCGGTTTCGCGGCCGCCTCGGCTGCCGCCGGAGCGGCCGACAGCTTAGCCTGGCTGATCGCCGCGCGAGCGGCACAGGGCCTCAGCGGTGGCCTGATGACGCCCCTCGGGATGGCGATCGGGTTCGGTGCGGTCGCGCCCGAGCGCCGCGGCCGGATGATGGCGGTCACCGGCCTGCCGATGCTGATCGGACCGATCCTGGGCCCGATACTCGGCGCGTTGCTCCTGGACACCGGGTCGTGGCGGCCGTTGTTCTTCATCACCGTGCCGCTTGCGCTGCTGGGCACTGCCGGCGTGCTGGCCTGGCTGCCAGCCGATGGCGCACACGGACCGCGGGTCCGGCTCGACCTGCTCGGAGCGATGCTCCTGGTTCCGGGCATTGCCGCGGTGGCCTACGGCATCAGCGCCCAGGAGGGCCCGGCCTGGGGGCGCATCGGCACAGCTGCCATCGGCGCGGTACTGGTAGCGGTGTTCTCGCGCCGGGCGCTGACCCATCCTGAACCCCTGTTGCGGATCGGCCTCCTGCGGAATCCGACGTTCGGCCGGGGCGCCGCGATCCTCGCCCTCTATGCGGCTCCCTACTTCGGCACGGTCGTGCTGACGCCCGCCTATGTACAGATCCTGCGCTCGGACAGCGCATCGGTCACGGCGGCACTGATGGTTCCCGGTGCGGTCGGCATGGGAATCAGTCTGCAGGTCGCTGCCCGATGCCTGGAACGGCTTGGTCCCCGGCTGGTCGTCGGCACCGGGCTCGGCCTCGCGATCGGCTCCGGCCTTGTCCAGGTGGTCATCCTCCGGCCGGACACCCCCTACCTGATGCTCGGACTGCTCGGGTTCCTCCAAGGAGCGGGCACCAGCGCGATCATGATGCCGACGATAGCCAGTTCCAGCCGCGACCTCAACGGCCCTGACTTGGCCTCGGCCTCGGCGATCCTGTCCCTGGTGAGCACGATCGCGAACGGTATCGGCACCGCAGCGGTCAGCGCGCTGTTCACGGTGCTGACCGGCGTGACGACCGGCGGCGGGTCGCTCTCGGCACTGGCCGACGCGGGAACAGCGGCCAGATCCGCCGACACGGCCACCATCGTGGATTCCCAGCGGCTGACCTACGTGGCGGCCCTCATCGTGATGTCGCTTGCCTTGGTCGTGAGGCTGCGCTCCCCACGCCGCACCGCCGTGATACTGGACCGGCAGGACTCATCAGCGAACGCGGGACGTACACCATGACCATCACCGAACATCCCGGCCGCGAATCGAGCCACGCCTCACTCACGGTCGGACAGGTAGCAAGGGCCGCGGGGGTAACGGCCAACGCCGTCCGCTTCTACGAGCGCTACGGCGTGATCAGCGGCTACCGGAACAGCGGCAACGCCCGCCGCTTCACCGTCGACGCGATCTGCCGGATCAAACTCGCACTCGCCGCACAACGCGTGGGAATCACACTCAAGGAGAGCGCCGACATCCTCGCCGGTGTGCCGCCCCTCTCACCCCATCTTGGGCAGTGGATTGCCGCGGGGGAAGAACTCGTCCGCATCGGCCGCGTCCGAATCAGCCAGCTTCAAGCGACTGTGAACGCACTGGAATCCCTCGAATTCCTGCGGTCCGACCCCTCAGAGAGTCGGCCACAGCCTTGATATGCCCGACCTCCGGCGAGTCGTGCCGTCTGCCGGCCCCGTCGAGCCCCGCAAGGCGAACCGGCCGTAGCTCCGTGCATGGATACGCCGACCGCTGCGCAGCAGACCGCGGACACGCAGCATGGCTCTCACAAATGATCCTTTGCGCGAGCAAGATCAATAACGGGCCGTCAGACCCCCGCCGATCCCGGATTCGTTCGCAGAACCTGTTCTCACTCAAAAGCGGGGCAGACCCCCTTCTGAGACTTGCATTGTGCGAAAATCCGGGCCCATGACGGACCCTCAGCAACCTTCCGTGTCCGACCAGTCGGACACGGACGACGTCGAACAGCACGCCTGTCCGAAGTGCGACGCGCAGCCCGGCTCGCCGTGCCGCTCCCGCGGCGGCGCCGTCGCCTCCGCCTACCACACCCGCCGCTTCACGAAGGTGCCCCGGCTGAAGAAGGCGCTGCGGGTGCCTACCCCGGCCGACCGCGGACCGGGCCGGCTTTGGCGGCCGGGCACCCCACCGCCTGCGCCCATCGACCCGGACCTGCCGAGCGCGGACATCCGCATCGGCTACGCGCGGTGCTCGACCCTCGGGCAGGAACTCGACTCCCAGCTCGACGCGCTCAGCCAGCACGGCATCCCGAGGGACAAGATCTTCAGCGAGAAGATCAGCACCCGAGTGCGGGTCCGCCCGAAGTTCGAGGAGGCGCTGAGGACGGCGCGGGAGGTCAAGGCGCACGCCCCGCACTGCCGTGTCATCTTCACCGTGTACGAGATGAAACGCCTCGGCCGCGACGCCGCCGAGCTGACTGCGCTCGCCGACCACCTCACCGCGCACGGCCTGGTCCTGGAGATGCTCGCCGGGCCCCTCCCCGGCATCTACGACCCCACCGGCCCAGGGAAGCTGCTGTTCGCATTCTTCGCGGCCATGGCGGAGACCGAGCGGGAGAACATCCGCGAGTCCACGCTCGAAGGGCTCGACACCGCAGCCCGCAAGGGCAAGCACGGCGGCCGGCCCCCGGTCATCACCGACGACATGCTGCACACCGTGCTCCGGCGCCGCGCTGGCGGCGAGTCCGTCGAGCAGATCCAGCCCGACCTGATCATCCCCACCGGCAAGCGCAAAGGGCAGAACCCCTCGGTGGCGAGCATCTACCGGGCGCTCGCCGAGCATGCCAAGCGCGAGGCATACCCCGAAGCCGTCGAACAGGCCCACGCCGACTTCGCCGCCCTCCAGGTCGGCGAAGTTCCCGGACCCCGCCCCGCTACCCCTGACCGAACGTCACTCTGATTACAGAGAGCTACTTGTCACTTCGCCGTAGCTTCGGGAGAACAGGGCCGACTTCAAGCGCGTGGAAGCGTACGAGTGCCCGATGTCCATTTGCGCCGCACCGGCGGGCTCGCCCTGCCGCACCACCAAGGGCAAGGTGGCCATCCAATACCACACCGCCCGCTTCCGCCTCGTGCCCCAGCTCGCCAAGGTGCTCAGCGTGCCGACCCCGGCCGTACGCAAGCCGGGGTCGGTGTGGACCGAGCTGCCCCGGCCGGTGAGCGCCGGCGCCGAGTCAGTCGGGCACGTCCGCCTCGGTATGCCCGCGCCTGGGCTGCCCGGCAGTCCCTCGACGCACAGCTGCTCTGCCCAGCGAGCGGCAGATCCTTCAGGCTGCGCTGGTAGGAGTCGTGTACCCGGCCCGATAAGCGTCCGCAGTCCGGACATGCTGGCTGCCTGGCCTCTGGCTGTGACGTCGACCGAACCGAAAGCGGCGCTCACCGCTTAGACATCTACGTCGTCGATGCCGTCGAACACGAGCGAGTCCCAGAATGTTGTGTCGGCCTGCATGGTCAGCACCGTCACCGCTCACCGCTGCCTCCAGGAGGGCCAGGCACAGACCTGACGGAGCGTCACTTCGAGTGGTGAGGCAGGAAGCGGACGCGGTCTCACGCCAGTCCGCGCCCTCGCAATCGAACACCGCGGTGATGCTCTGCGACCGCTCCCCAAGATCTGTGCCAGAACCGAGTTCTGATGTCACTTGCCTTGGGTGAGCGTCCTGTACTCGCCCGGCGCTCTGGCCCGCTCCGACTGCCCCGCCGTCCGGCGGGCATCCCGGCCTCCTGACCGCTACCGCGCCGTTCCTCCGCGGGGCGGGGACGCCGAGATCGCGTACAGGTGTCCGTCGAAGCTGCCGACGTACACCACTCCGTTCACCACGACCGGCGAGGAGTGCACCTCCCCGGCCGTCCTTACCTTCCACCGCACCCGGCCGTTCTCCGCGTCGACCGCCCACAGATGGCCGTCCTCGCTGCCGAAGTACACCGTGCCGTCTAAGACATAGGGCGAGGAGTCGACACGACCACCCGTGGGGACGTGCCATCTCACCGCGCCGGTGGCGGCGTCGAGGGCCCACAGCCTGCCGTCCCGGCAGCCGACGTACAGCGTGCTGCCGTCGATCGCGGGCGTGGTGTGGAGGGCTCCGAAGGGGGTGGGGAGCAGGGTGCGCCAGAGCTGGGTGCCGGTGGCCGAGTCGAGGGCGAGCACGTGTTCACCCCGCCCGTTGTTCACGTACAGCGTGCCGCCGTGCACCAGCGGGGCAGTGTTGACGCAGCCGGAGACCCGTTGCTTCCAGTACGGCTTGCCCGTGACCGGGGCGAGTGCCAGCACATGCCCGTCCGGGGTGCCCGCGTACAGGATGCCGTCGGCGAGTACGAGTGCTCCGTCGTAGGGATAGTCCGGCCGGTACTTCGTCGTCCAGCGTCGGCGGCCGGTCACCGCGTCGAGGGTCCGTACGCACTGGCCATTGTGGATGGTGTGCACCAGCCCGTTCGCGACGACGGGCTGGGCGGGGGAGAGTCCCGACCGCTTCCTCCAGCGGACGCTGCCGTCGGCGGTGTCGAGGGCGAACACCCCGAACGAACCGGCGGAGTACAGCGTGTCGCCGACGACGGCGGGTGGGGCGACGAACCCGGCTTCGACATTGGTCCAGCGGATGGATCCGTCGGTCAGGTCCACGGCGGTCAGCCCGTGGCTGGGGGCGGCGATGTAGGCGGTCCCGGCGGTGACGTTCGCCGCCGCGCTCATGCGCCCGCCGATATGTGTCCGCCAGAGAACGGTTCCGCCGGGAGGGGAACCGGAGGGGCGTATCCCCTCCTGCGGATGCCGGTCTCGTCTGGTCATGTGGGCTCCCGTGTCGCCTGATTCAGGTCGGGTCGGTGTGGTTCGTCAGAGGTCGCCGTAGTCCTGCCAGCCGCACGCGCCGCAGATGACGAGGCGAAGGGCGCGGTCGTCGAGGTGGTCGACGGTGACGTAGGGGCGTAGCCGGTCACTGCCGACGACGCACCGAGGGCACGTCTCGTACTGGCCCAGGGAGCCGAAGTCACTGATGACCCGAGGGAGTTCGAGCCCCTGTTCGCCGGAGGGCGCGGCCATCGAGGCGAGGCGCGCGATCGCGGCCGCCGCCGCGTCCGTCACGCCGACGGCCAGCCGTACCTGGGGCAGTCGGTTCAGCGGCAGCGGCAGTGGGCAGTCGTCGAGGCGGACGGGCACGACGCGTTCGTGTTCCGCCCGGGCGGGAACCCGGGCGGCCTCGGCGGCGTACGACCACAGCAGGACGACGGCGGCCGTCCCGGCCACGTCGGAGTCGGCACCTGGCACGACGTCGGCGCCGGCCCGCGCCAGCGCGGCGGCGAGGGACGAGGCCTGCCGCTCGTCCTTGGGCTGATAAGAAAGTTGAACACGCACGATCTCATAATGCGACAGAGCGGCACGCCGTTGTGCTTGCGTTGCCAAGCCCGCTGCGACATGCCGGCGCGGTAGTCACGGTGGATCGCGGCATAGAGATCGCCCTTCGACTGTGGCGTCCCCATAAGGCTCCCAGCGGCAGAAGCACATCCCACCGTCCCACTGCAAGACCCTCGGTGACTTCAGAAGTCGTTGTCTTTCCGGATGTGAGCGTTGAGTTTCTGCTGGTCCGGCATGGGTCCGCCGCATCTGCGGGATGGTCGGGACGATGAATTCGTTCTCGATGATCGGGAGTTGAGCGGTGACGTCCGTGATGGGGCTGTTCGAGGAACGGGAGACGGCCGCCCGGGTACGGGCGGAAGAACTCTGCGCGGAAGCCGAGCGGGTGCTGGCCGAACTGGCCTCAGCGGAACGGGTGTTGGAGCGTGGGGTGATTGGCCCGGGAGGAACTCGCCGAGACCCTGGCTACTGCGTCGGTGACCGGGGACGTGCTTCTCGGTGCTCCGCGGCAGGCGGCGGCCGAACCGCCTCTTCAAGCGCCACCCGCCCCGGTCGCCGGCTCGATTGTGCCGCACCGGCAGGCCGGAATGCCCATGGAGGCGCTCTCGGCGGACTACCGGCGCATCGTCGAGCTGGTGGACGCCGAGCCCATCGGCGGTGAGGGGGTCTCGGCGAAGGAACTCGCCGCCCGGCTGGGGCTGGAGACGGTGCCTGCGAAGATCGAGGGGGTGCGCTCGAAGGCGAAACGCCTGGCCGCGCGGGGCCGGCTGGAGGCGGCACCGACCGGTCGGTTCACGCCGCGACCGCCCACCGCGAGTGATCCGGCCCCGACGGCGACGTCGTCCGGCGGGCGAGGCGGCGGCTCATGAGCATGGCCTGCGAGAAGTAGATGAACGCCTCGCTGGAGGCGGGCAGCGTCTCGAAGTCCCGCACCAGACGCCGCGATCGCATCAGCCACCCCAGTGTTCTCTCCACCACCCACCTCCTCGGCAGCACCACCAACCCGCTCATGTCGTCACTGCGTTTCACGATCTCCAGGGTGAGCTGGAGTTTCTCCTTCGCCCAGGTGACCAGCCGTCCGCGATAGCCGCCGTCGGCCCACACCGCGTGATCCTCCTGAACTGCTCGCGAAGCTGGGGCAGCAGGACGCGGGCGACCTGCCGGTCGGTGACGTTGCCCGCGGTCACCAGCACCACCAGGAGCAGGCCGAGGCAGTCCATGATGACGCGCCGGCGCCTGCCGTTGATCTTCTTGCCGCCGTCATAACCCCGCGTCGCGGCGGGCACCGACGCCCCCTTGACCGACTGTGAGTCGATGACCGCCGCCGTCGGCTCCGCCGCGCGGCCATCGGCCACGCGCACCTGGCCGCGCAGCCGGCCGTGGAACTCCTTCACCAGCCCCTGGCCCCGCCACCTGCGGAAATAGGCATACACGCGGTCCCACGCGGGGAAGTCGGCCGACATGGACCGCCACTTGATCCCGTTGTCCGTGACATAGAAGATCGCGTCCAGCATCTGCCGGTGGCAGTAGCTCTCGGGCTGCCCGCCCCGGCCCTCCAGCCACGCCGGGACGGGCAGCGCGTCCCGCACCACCGCCCACTGTCCGTCCGTCATGTCCGACGGATACCTGCGCATCCTGGTCGGACGATCAGCCGCGTTCCCGAACCGGTGCGCGAGGCAACCACACGACAGAGCAGCCGAGTTGGACGGGACCGGGACCGTCACGCAAGACTGGAACAACAGGGCCTCCCTGGTGCTCGTACGCGTCGCAGCATCGAGCTACCAAGAGGTCCTGCCTTCATGCCTCCACCCGACCAAGATCACCCGGCCAAGAAACTTGTTCGATCTGAACCGTCCTCATGATCGATAGAAATACGGCTTCTCAAAACAAGCCGACATCGCAGACTCGGTCAGAAGGTGACTCCCGGCGTCACCTCGAAACGACACCCACACTGAGATACATGGCCACGAGTCCATACGTCGCGGTCGAACCACTTGCTGATGCCACAGCTCGGTGATGGTGCGCATCCGGGCCTGCCAGTCGTGTCCGGCCGGGCCGCGGCTGCCGTCGCATCCGGTGCAGCCGTCCTCGCCGTGGATGTGGCCGGCCGTCCAGGCGTTGACCGCCACGTTGACGATGACCGCATACAGGTCACCGCCGGTCTGTGCCAGGGAGTCAGGGACACCGGCGAGGACCAGCGCGAGTTCAGGGTTGTCGACCGGCGGCATCGGGGCCTGGCCCACGCCCTTCTCGCTGCTGCTCTCTTCGAAGGCGTGCGCGCTGTGGGCGAGGCGGTCGGCGAGGGCGGCCGCCGAAGTACCGCCAGGCGGAGCGCACCTGGATTCTCAGCCGCTCTGCCACCGTGTTGATGTTCTTCTCGATCGTGTCCTCAACCGTCGACGGTGCGAGCGTCACCCCCCGGTGAGCCAGCTCCGAGCGTCTGGGCAACGGCTTCCTTGAACGCTTTCGTGTTTCGCACCACCGCATCGTAGGCGCGTCGGTGTAGTCGCCGAACGGCTTCACCGGCATCGACCGGCAACGACGCGCAGTCCGGTAGGCGTTGTCAGTGGGCGGCCGTCACCATCCGGCCATGCCCATCAGCCGGGAGTGCGCACGCTCCCTCTTCGCAGACCTGACGCAGAGCGCCGCGGTGCCGCTGGACCCTGACAAACTTCTCCATATGCCTGGCCTGCGGCAGCACGGCCACGTCTTCTTCGACGACTGCCCGGCACCGTCGCCGAGGCGATGCCGAGGACCCCGTCGCGGTCATCGTCCCCGCCCTGCTGCCCGAGCGACCCCGCCCGTCCGGTGCCGGCGGGCATGCGTTCATCGGCAGGCAGCGCTGAAGCAGGGGCTGCCCCGTGATGGCGACCACGGTGAGCACAGTGACGCGCGAACGCGAGGCCGCTGCGCCCGGCCCTGACCGATTCCGGCACCGGGAACCGTCTCATGCGTCACAGAGCACGCAATATCCGCACTGAACGCATACTTTGGCTAGCGGCACTCTCTTCAGCCGGGCGAGTATCCCGGTCGGTCCATGCTCGCCTCGCACCTGCTGTCACTCTGCCACAGTTACGAGCCCACCAAGTGGGCCTTCTCCCCCATCATCAGCGGGGCATCTGCAGGTCCCTTGATGTATGGGCCGCGCCAGATCACCCGGTGTTCCTGACGGCTGGGGTACCACTGCCGGACCTTGTGCATCCGCACCGGCCACCGGTGGTGGTAGACCAGCGCCTTCCTCTTGGCGGTTGGATCCGTGGCACGCGGGGAAGGAGCGGCGAGCCGGATGATCCGTACTTCGGGATCGTGCGGTGCGGAGCCAGCGTCGCGGCTCGTGGCTGCCGGCGCTGGGGAAGCGGTCCGGGGCCGGTCAGCGGCGGTGATGCCCTGGGCGATCAGCCGCCAGAAAGCGAACATGTAGCGTCCGGCAAAGTCGTCGTAGGTATCGTCAACACGGCCCCCGCCCCACTCGCCCGTCTCGGGCACCTCCTGCGCACGCCACTGGGCGGCGTGGGTCAGGGCCTTCTGCATCTGCCGGTGCTGCTCGGACAAATCGGCGAGTGTCTCGCTGCTCTCCTCCGCCAGGCAGGCATCCCCCCGCATCCCGTACATGCCGTCCGGCACCAGCGGCGGGAACGGGGTGCCGGATGCCCGGGCCGTGGACACCGCCAGCCGCCACTCGGCCGGCTGCACGGGACCGTCGCGGTCCATGAACGTGGTCACCCGCACACCCGCGTACTGCGCGGTGGGGAGCATCTGGTGCTGCGTGACGAACTGCCAGCCGAACGCAGCGGTATCCGACAGTGACCCGGCACGGTTGACGACCACGACAGGCTCGGGCAGCACCAGCAGCCCCGTCGGCACGATGATGTCGCGGTCGCGGTCCAAGGTGCTCAGGTCGGCCGGCTCAAGGGTGGCGGCCGCAGCCATCACCGCGGCGTGCGCAGCCGGGGAGACGACGAAGACCTCCGCCTGCCGCAGCAGCTTCTCGATCTGACGAACCTGCCACGAGGCCGCCTCACCCGGTGAGCGGGGCCATGGTGGCCTGAGCCCCTGCTTGCCCAGCACCATGGACATGGCCGCCTGCCACTCCAGGCCGTCAGTTTTGACCACGTCCGTGAAGTTGCTGTGCAGTAGCACCCCTTGCAGCTCGCTGATGACGTTGTTGATGTTGTTGGCGAGCATCATCTGCACCCACGAGTTACCGGACAGGCTCGTCAACGAGACCCGGCGCATCCGCTGCGCCGTCCGGGCCGCGTCGGATACCGTCCACTGCCCGGCCTGGTCCCGGGTCCGCTCCCGCTTGCCCCGGCTCGCCTTCCCCACCCCGTGGCCCCTCCCGCCATGACCGATGCCAAAGCCGTACCCGACCCCCGCACGAACGACACGACGGAATCGAGACGCACGCTGTACCGCTCATGGCCTTGAAATCGATGCGGTAGTCGGCCGACCGTTCGGCTGCACGACAGTGCTGTCTCCTGTCAGCTGTCGCTCCCCACACGTACGGGGCGGACGATGACCAGGACAGCGGTACCCGGCCGAGGAAGATGTGGCGAAACCGCATCGGGGAACCTCGGTGGGGCCGGTGGTGGAGGTCGGCTCGCACGTGGTGGAGATGCCCAGCAGCAGCCCGCCCAGTCAGGCAGAGGGGCGCCGCCTGGCGCCGCCGCCGCTGCCGTTCAGCGGGATCAGGGTTTCCAGACGGGCGCCCTTGACCCAGGAACCCAGCAGGTCGCGGTGCAGGGCCACGATGTCCTGGCGCAGCGCCAGGCCCAGCGCGGCCTTCGTGAACGTGCGGCAGGTGGTGACGAACAACGCGACGTCCGCGCCGTGCTCGGGACGGGCGGTGCCGACGAACTTCTGCATGTCCTGCGAGGACACGCTCCGGTGCGGCGCATACTTCTTACACTGAACGACCAACTTGCGGCCGTCGGCCAGGTAACCGACGACATCCGCGCCCAGGTCGCCGCTCTTGCCGCTGACAACGACCTTCGTGCAGCCGTCCCGCCGGCACAGATCTGCGACGTACATCTCGAACTCCTGCCACGACAACGCGTCGACCTCAGCCATCGACAACTCCCGCGCCCGGGCCTCCTCCCGCGCCCGCCACGCGCGGTCCTGGCCGACCGCGCGACGGTGCGCCCGCCACAGCGCCCATCCGGCCCCGCCCACTACAGCCGCGGCGAGCACGGCCACCAGGACGGGCCACACCACCGACCAGTGCCCGGCCACCCACACCGCAGCGGCCGCCGCCACCGCACCCCAGCCCTGCAGCTGCCTGCGCGTCCGATTCTTCAAGCGCCGGCGCCGCCGACGTGCCGCCATCACTCCCCCGCTCCCCAGACCCGTGCCCCGCAGTGGGCGCCGACAGGCGCCGTCCGGCCCGTAGGCGTGCGGGGGCTCATCGGCTGGCCTGGGTGACGCCGCTCGCAAGCTGTCCCAGAATGCTCAAGATCCCCTGGCCCGCCGGGGTAGGTGCAATCAGGACGCCCAGCGCCAGGACGATGACGACGGTCAGCTTCTCGTCGAAGCGGCTGCGGGCCTCCGTGCGCCGCCGCAGCCGCCAGACGACGATGACTGCGAGCAGCACCGCCACGTTGATGGTCAGCAACCGTCCCAACCTCCCCCACCGACCGGCCGCCGCTACACCGGGACGGCAGAACGCCGCCCCAGCCTTCTTGTGTAGCGGCGCCCCAGTGATGTCGGAGACGGGTTGCCAACGAATGGCACAAAGCCATCGGGCCTGGCTGAATACCGCGCGACGGATCAGCCGTGGACGTGCACGGTGACGCAAAGGTCTCCGGGGGCATCGCCGTGATTGCCGGAGCGCCCACTTCGCGGATCCGAATCTTCTGCCCGTCCTTGCAGATCTTGAGCCACACACCCTCTGCCCACACGAGCGACGGATGACGCTGCCCAGTCCCCACCCGCAATGGCCGAGAACACCTCCCCGCCCGCCGCCTGCCGCGCAGATACCGCCGGCCTCTCCGTGCCGTGTGCAGCCCCTGCCCTTTGTATGGCACGTGCCGTACAGTGCGGTGCATGGGTGAGAAGACAGAGAAGATCACAATCCGGGTAAGCCCGGAGACGGCCGAGCGCCTCAAACTTCGCGCCGAGGCGGAGCGGACGACTGTCACGGCGCTGCTCACGGAAGCTGCCGAGCGCGATCCGCGTCTGGAACTGGCGGCGGCCCGCTTCCGGGAGCTGATGAAGTCCGGCCTGGTCGACGAGTTCGCGGCCGCGTTCCCCGACGAGGAACCCGACGCCGCTGACCACTCCGGGGCGAAGGCCGCCTGAGCGATGCCGCCCGAACTCTACATCGATGTGGCATGGCTTCTGGAGCAGCAGGCCGAGTTCCTTCCCAAGGCCCTCGAGGTGAGCGACTTCTCGGGTCTGGTCGCCGCGGTGGCCCGCCACAGGGTCAACACTCCCAGGCTCGGGTACCTGCCCGACGCCTCGTGGCGTGCGGCCTCGCTGTTCCACGAGATCGTCAGTGTCCGCCCGCTGCCCGCGCGCAACCCCACGTTCGCCGCCCTCGTGGCGATTTCCTACATGCAGGCCTCCGGCGAAGGACTCGCCGAGCCGTACGGCGGCTTCATCGACCTCGCCCACGCGGTACGGGCTGGCCAGGCGGATGTGTTCACCTGCGCCGAACGTATCCGCCACTGGCGCATCTGATCACGCCCGGGCCGGCATGCCCCGCCCCGCCACTGCCTGGCCGCCGCGGTCGTCGTCAGCTGGTGGCTCCGCCGTCCTGCCCTCTCAACCGTTCTTGCGCTTCGTCCACGGCTGCCGGGCGACGTTGTGGGCCTTCATCTGCGCCACCACCTTGTCGTGCAGCTCGCACAGCGGCTCCAGCTCGGCCGACGGCGGCAGCGTGGCCCGGCGCACCGTCTCGTAGGCGGCCTGCACGGTCAGCTCCGCCATCCTCCTTTCTGCCCGTTCCACGGCCCGCTGCGCTCGGGTCTGCGCGGTTACGAAGTCGGCGGCGGCGCCCGCGATCCGGTCCTCGTCCTTGGTGCGGTCGTGCGCAGCGGTCGCATTGGCGCGGGCTCTAGCGAAAGATCGAGGTTAGCTCTGCCATTCGGCCGTGCACAGGCTACGGCGTGTGCTGCCGTCGAAGTTCGCCACCTGCACCGTCCAACGCAACATACCGTCGTTGCTCTGAGCCCGGCCGTACCAGTCTTTCCAGTTCGGATGGCCGTCGTAATTGTGGTGCCAGGGCCAGTAGGTGGTACTTCCGATGTAGTTCTTGGTGACGAAGCGAATGGCTGGGTGACGTCCGTCCCGTTTGGTGTCCAGGACTGCCAGATGCAGGGGATCCACCAGAGTCGGGTCCTGCGGGGTGCCCTCCCAGTAGCCACGAGCCCCGTCATCACTCGTCAAGCAACCCGAACTCTCCGCCGCCTCGGCGGGGGTAGCCACCGCGACGGCCAGAAGGAACGCAGCTGCTCCTGTGGCGAGCACGCCCGTCCTGCGCTTCATAGAGCCTCCATATATCGGATGCAAGGTCGTATGAGCCAAGGATCCCGTGTGCGTCGACTGCCAGTCGTTAGCGCACAGTCCACTGATTCTTAGCAGGGTGTCCACTCGGCCGGGTTGGTCCGAAGTTGTTCGCCCGTTCCTGCCACCCCGCTTTCGACGCCGAGCTTTACCGTGACCGCAACACCATCGAGCGACTGATCAACCGACTGAAGGACTGGCGCGGCATCGCCTTTCTGGAATTGCTTCTACTCACTCGGCGACACCGTGCGCTTGGTTGCGGTAGTCCCTTGGCGGGATGCCATAAGTGGTGCGGAACGTGCGAGTGAAGTCGGCTGCCCTGGGGACGCCCCAGCGGGCGGCGATGGCGTACATGGGGATGGCGCGCATCGCGGGATCGGCGAGGTCACGGCGCGCGCGTGTCAATCCCCTCGCAGCGGGGAGACGATCTATGCGGCCAGTCCCTCGGCGAGGGTGGCTCGGTCGTCACGTTCGTAGTCGATCGGGCTCTTTAACCCGCACACGCTGTGCAGCCGCCTGGCGTTGTAGCAGTCAGTGATCCAGGTGGCGATCTTGATGCGGGCCTCGGTGCGGGTGCGGAAGGCAGGCCAGTGCACGTACTCGACCTTCAGCACACTGTTGAACGCCTCGCTCACAGCGTTGTCGAAACATGACCCGACCCGGCCCGTGGACTGGATCACGCCGAGTTTGCGGCACGCTCGCCGAAAGCGCCGAGACGTGTACTGACATGTGACGCGAGTGCAACTGACCGACGTGGAGTGGGCGTTCATCGAGCCGTACCTGCCGATCGGCGAGTACGGCCCGTACCCGGTGCGGCTGCGCCGGCAGTTCGAGGGCGTGATCCGGCGGTTCAGGACGGGCGGGCAGTGGCGGGAGATGCCTGGAGAGTTCGGCGCGTGGTCGACCGTCCACAACCGCTTCCGGCAGTGGAGAGACTCCGGCGTCTTCGAAGCCTTGCCGGAGGGCCTGATCGCGGAGGCCGAGAAGCCTGGGGAGGTGGACTTGTCGCTGGTCAGCGTGGACTCCACCACCGCCCGGGCTCACCACGACGCTGCCGGGATGCATCTCGGAGCCGATACGTCGACCGCCTTGGAGAAGGCCGCTGCCGACGAGGAGGAGGCCCGGCAAAGGGGGGAGACCCGGCAGAGCAAGCCGGGCAGGACGCCGCGGACGGCCCGGAACGGGAAGAACGGCGCCGCATCCGGCGCCGGCGCAGGCTCCGCCTGAAGGCTGCCCTGCTCGGACGCTCGCGAGGCGGACGGACCGGCAAGGTCCACCTCGCCGCCGACCGCAAGTGCCGTCCCCTGGCGTTCGTGCTGACCGCGGGGCAGGCCGCCGACGGCCCGCAGTTCATTCCCGGGCTGAAGAAAGTGCGCATCCGTGGTCCTGTCGGCCGTCCCCGCACCCGGCCCGACGCGGTCGCCGCCGACAAGGCCTACTCGTCCCGCCGCAACCGCGCCTACCTGCGAAGACGTCGTATCAAGGCGGTCATCCCGAAGAAGAGGGACCAGGCCACCAACCGGAAGAAGAAGGGCAGCAGGGGTGGCCGGCCCGTCGGCCACGACGCCGGCCTCTACAAGGAACGGAACACTGTCGAACGCCTGATCAACAAGCTGAAAGCCTGGCGGGGCATCGTCACCCGGTACGACAAGCCCCCGGACAGCTACCTCGCCGGCCTCCACCTTCGCGGCGCGATGATCTGGATCAAGGACCTCACCAAGACCACCCCTTGATCACAACCGAATACGCGCCCTAGCTAGTCGATGGCTGGGTGGCTGCGGGGCTGCGTGATCGGTGCGAGGGCTGGCTCACTCCGTGACGAAGTCGGCCATCATCGCCATGTCCTCGTGCTCGAGGTTGTGGCAGTGCAGCAGAAACCGCCCCGGATAGTCGGTGAAGCGCGTGACGATCTCCACGGACTCGGCGGGACGCAGATCCACGGTGTCCTTCCAGCCCGCGTCGTACGGGCCGGGCGACCGGCCGTTGCGGGCGGTCACCTGGAAGTGGTTCAGATGCAGGTGCACGGGGTGGTGGAAGTCGGTGACGAACCGCCACACCTCGGTGGTGCCGAGGCGGACGGTCGCCAGCGGCCTGCCGGCCTCGTAGGGGCGGCCGTTGATGGTCCATCCGGATCCGGCCCGCCGCTGGAAGTGGAAGGTACGGGTCGCTGCGGCCCGGTCGGCTCGCGGTGCGGGGATCGCCGAGAGCCGGTCCGGTACACGGGAGTCGTCGGCCGGCGGCCGGGCACCGGAGACGTCGAACCGCATGACGGTCGCCGTGCCGCCGCTGCCCAGGCGGTTGACCAGCCGTACCCGGGTGCCGGGCCGGTAGCGGGCGAAGTCGACAACCACGTCGAAGCGTTCGGCCGGGGCGATGTCCAGGGTGTCGTGCGCGAGCGGCCGCTCCAGCAGGCCCCCGTCGCCGCCGATCTGCACCAGAGCGCCGCCGCCCGGCGGAGCGGGGTCGAGCGCCAGTCGGTAGCGGCGGGCGTTGGAGCCGTTGAGCAGCCGCAGCCGGTAGCGCAGCCGCTGGGTCTCGAACACCGGCCAGGGTGCCCCGTTGACCAGGATGACGTCGCCCAGGACACCGTCCATGTACCGGTCGGTGACGCCCGCGGTTCGCTGTCCGGCATCGAGCGCCGGGTACTGGAACGAGCCGTCGGCGGCAAAGGACCGGTCGGCGATCAGCAGCGGGATGTCGCGCTCCCCGGCGGGCAGGGGCAGGGCCTCCTCCTCGTCGTCGTGGACCAGATGGAACCCGGCGAGCCCGTGCCAGACGTTCGGTCCGGTGAAGCCCATACGGTGGTCGTGGTACCAGAGAGTGGCAGCCCGCTGCTCCATCGGGTACGTGTACGTCCGCTGCCCGGCGGCGGTGTTCTGCGCGCCACTGGCCCCGAACATGCCCGGCATCCCGGTCATGCCCACTGTGCCTGCCGTGCTGTTCCGAGGCAGGATCAACGCGGTCGGATAGCCGTCGCTGCCGTACGGGGTGTGCCCGCCGTGCAGGTGGACCACGGTCGGACGGGGCAGCTCGTTGCGATGCCGCACCACCGTCCGGCGTCCGGAACGGGACACGATGGTCGGCCCCGGCCACGTTCCGTCATAGGTCCAGGCGTCGGTCTCCAGACCCGGGAGGATCCGCAGCCGCGCCGGCCGCTGGGTGATCTCGTAGACGTCCGCCGTGCCGCTCGTGCTGACCGGTGCGAGCAGGGACGGTACGGGCAGCGGCACCTCGTACGGCCTCGGCAGCGGGGCCCGGCTGCGCAGCAGCAGCCCGGGCTGACCGGACGTCAGCGCCCCGCTGGCCACGGCCCATCCGCCCGCGGTGAGCGCGCCGCCGCCCACTGCCGCCGCAGCGAGCAGGCGCCGCCTGGTGATGCCGCCGGTCACGCGGCCCCCTCCTCAACGGCGGAGCCCTCGGTGCGCCCAGCGCCTTCGGTGCGGGAGGGCGGGGTCCATGCGCCCGCCGAGCGCCAGGCCTGGACCAGCATCAGCAACGTACAGGCGATGATGGCCACGCCCAGCGGGACATGAACGGCGAGCACCCGTCCGTACCCCATGGCTATCTGCCCGGCCTCCGCGCCGAAGAGTGCGACGGAGGCCACGGCCGGCCAGCCCGGTCCACCGCCCGGCCGCCACAGCAGCAGCGCGGCCACCGTCTGCGCCACGGCGGTGAGCCCGGTGGCGGTGGCGTTGAGCGCATGGAGGCCGAGGGCCGCGTAGTGACCGGACAGGAAGCTTCCGGCGAGGACCGCCTGCCCCAGAGCGAGGACGGCCTCGCAGGTCACCACCGTCCGGAAGAGCAGCACGGCCCAGCGCCGCACCGGAGGACGTCCGCCGTTCGCGGGTGGGGGCGGCACCTGGACCGGGGGCGAGGTGGACGCAATCGATTTAGGCATGCATGAGATAGTGCCATATAGAACCGTCTTGTCGAAATCAATCTCACTTTGCCCTATGCTGAAACCGATGAACACGCCCGACTCCACCCCGCGCCCGCCCGGCACCGGCCGTGTCCGCGTCGGCCCGCTGCTCCGCCTCGCCCAGCGGCGCGCCGCCCATACGTTCGCCGACGCCCTGCGTCCCCTGGGCATCGAGGGCCGCCACTACGGTGTCCTGCTCAACCTGGCCCTGCACGGGCCGCTCAGCCAGCGCCGGCTCATCGACCTCACCGGCGGCGACAAGTCCTCGATGGTGCGCACGGTCGACGATCTGGAGATGCGCGGCCTGGCGGTACGCCGCCCCTCCCCCGCCGATCGCCGCGCCTACGCCGTCGAGATCACCGAACAGGGCAGGGCGCTGTCCGCCGAGGCATCCGTCGTCGCCGACGACGTGGCCGCACGGCTCCTCGGCCACATGAACGAGGACGACCAGGACCTGCTCTGCACCCTGCTGGAACGCTTCGTCGCGGCCCCGGAGGCCTGACGCGGCGCCAAGCGCTCCGCTGGAAGCACGGTGATGAACCCGCGGGCCGGTGGGGGCTGGTCGCGCCCACGCGACGCAGCCGCATACCGATACAGCCCCGCGCCCCTTGCAGGGCGCCGTACCGCACCGGACTTTGCCCAGGCCGCTTAGCCCAGTTGTGGCGCGAGGTGCGGGAACTGCGCCGGGCGAACGAGGTCCTGCGGACGGCCTCGGCTTTTTTCGCCGCACAGCTCGACCCGACCCGGCCCAGGTGACATGCCCCTTGGCCTGTTTGCATTCTGAGGTTCCCCCGATGCGCGGGAGTGGCTGACTAGCATGTCAGGGCGGGTTGACGTGGTTTCAGGCCGTGGTCGGCATGGTGGACGAGTTCGCTGGGGGCGACCTCGCGGCTGGCCAGCGCGTACTCCAGCGAGGTGAGGACCAGGTCGGCGTCCGCGTAGGCAGAGGTCTCCCAGGCCACGACTCTGCGGGAGAAGGCATCGCGGACCGCCGACAGCCACAGTGGTCCCTCCAGGGTGGGGATCATGGTCAGGTCGGTGACCCACAGCCGGTTCGGCGCGCGTGCCGTGAAGTCGCGTTGTACCAGGTCAGGCGCGAGGTCCGGGTCTGGGTCGCGGCGGGTGAAGCCCTTGCTCCTGCGGGGGCTGATCCCGGCGAGGCCGGCCTGGCGCAGGAGCCGCTCGCCCCGTTTGCGGCCGACGTGGACACCCTCGCGTTTGAGGACGGCATGGATCCTGGGCGATCCGTAGATGCCGCCGGAGTCCTGGTGGATCTGCCGGATCTGCCCGGTCAGCTCGGTGCCCTGGCGGATCCGTTCACAGGGTTCCTTCTCGGCCTGGCGCCAGCGGTAGTAGGTGGAAGAGGGGATGTGCAGTTCCCGCAGGACGGGCTCGACCCCCAGGTGCGGGTGCTCGTCGAGGAGCGCGCGTCATTGCCGTGACCTTGATGGACGTCCTCGTTGCCTTCGCCCACACCGGCCGGATCGGGCCTCTTCACTGCAGAATGCCCCTGACCGAGGCTGAGGACCTCCTTGGTCCGGGGCGCCCGCACCCCGCCATCCTCATGAAGGGGCCTGATATCGACGGCTACCCGTACTCCTGGGACGGGCTCAAGTTGGTTGTCACACAGCGGGCGGTCAGCGGCATCTGGATCAACCTCTGGCCCGGCTCGACCGTGAAGCTCCCCTCTCTTGTCCTGCCGGAATCAGAGTCGTTCGAGGCCACCGCGCTCCGCGAGGACTTGGTCACGGCCCTGGACGCGGCAGGCTGTGAGCACCGCGTCAACGACACCCTCACGTTCGGCTACCAAGCCAGCGTCCTCACCCGGCCCGCTGACGTCTGCGCGGTCTTCAGCCTCCCGGGCCAAGACAACCACGTGTCTCACCGAGACCGTCACTACCTCGACGTGATGCACAAGCACACCGCTTGACATCGCTGATTCCACAGCATGAGTCGCTGGGTGGTTGAACGATCATGGTTGTAAATCATGAGGGCCCGACGGCACTGCCGCGACCATGAACGGCTCCCCGAGATGAGCGAATCGTTGATCACGTGGGCGGCCGTCACCTTGATGGCGAGGCGTCCGACCCGCCGCGCGACCCGGCCTGCCGAACGGCGTGACGTCAGAAGCCATCCGCATTCCGGGCGTGATCGAACAGGGTTCCTGTTCGGGTGATCGTGGCGTCATCGGCGCATGAAGGCAGGACCTCCTGGTAGCTCGGCGATGCGAGTCAGCCCGAGCTTCCGGAGGCCCTGTTGTCGCAGTCTTGCGTGAGCGTGCCCGCCGCGTCCAACTCCCGCGTGTCGTTGTGCGATTGCCTCGCGCACCGATTCGGGAACGCGGCGGATCACCCGGACCGTGTTCCGAGCTACGTCTCGGACATGACGGAGACCGAGTGGCAGGAGCTGCGCCGGCTGCTGCCGGTGCCGGCGTGGCTTCAGGGGCGGGGCGGGCGGCCGGAAGGCTACTGCCACCGCGTGATGCTGGACGCTGTGCGGTACGTCGTCGACAACGGAATCAAGTGGGCGAACTTGCCGAAGGACTTCCCGCCGTTCAAGCGGGTGCACGCCTTCGCGCGGCGCTGGCAGGTGACCGGTCTGCTCGCCGGGCTCCATGACCGGCTTCGTGACCGGGTGCGCGTGAAGGAGGGCCGCAGCCCGGATCCGAGTGCGGCGATCGTGGACTCGCAGTCGGTGCGGGCAGCGGCGAATATCCCCAGGTCAACGTCGGGATGGGATGGCGGGAAGAAGGTGGGAGGGCGGAAGCGGCACGTGGTGGTGGACTGTCTCGGCCTGCTGCTGGCGGTGCTGGTGACCGCGGCGAGCGTGCAGGACCGCCACGCGGCTGTGCCGCTGCTTACCCGGCTGCGGGAACGGTACTTCTCCATCCGCCTGGTGTGGGCGGACTCCGGATACGCGGGCCGGCTCGTCGGCTGGGCCGCCGAGAAACTCAAGCTCACCCTCGAGATCGTCAAACGCTCCGACGACACCACAGGGTTCGTGGTGCTCCCGAGACGCTGGGTGGTGGAGCGCACGCTGAGCTGGCTGGTCCGATCGCGTCGGCTGGTGCGCGACGTCGAGACGCTGCCCGAGATGCACGAGGCCATGGTGCTGTGGTCCATGACCATGCTGATGAACGCCCGTCTGGCCGGACGCCGCCGGGACGCCTTCCTCACGCGGCCGCCGGCACCGGCTCCTTGCAGAGGGTGAACAGTCCCGGCTCCACCTCGGTGGCCCAGCCCCGCGCGGCCAGCCGCTTCAGCCGCGAGCGCATCCCCTCCACCCGGGCCGGAACGGCCTTCCCACCCAGTGCCAGGGTGATCGGCTTTGCCCGCATGCCGCCGTCGGCCTCCGGCGCCGCCAGGACCGCCAGGATCCGCTGGTACTCCGGAGCAAGCACCTCCGCACCGACACCCTTGACGCGGTGCGGGACCGTCGAGCCCGTCACCGCAGCGGCTTCAACCTGTCCCGTCGTCCCGGCGTCCGGCTCGGCCAGCACTTCGGTGACGGTCTCGCGAGCCTGCCCGAGCCGTTCCAGCCGCACTTCCGCCTCGCGGAGCGCGACCGTGATCCGCTCGGCCTCCTCGCGCAGCCGGGCCACCTCCGCGCGGACCTTCTTCTCCCGGGCCTCCAGCAGACCAAGCACCGACGGCGTCAGCCACCTCCGCGAACGTGACGCGAGCAGACGAACGCCCGAACTCTCCCACCACCAGCCGAAGATCATGCCCGACCAGCAGAAACCCACCGATCACATTCGGAATGCGGATGGCTTCTCAGCCCGTACTACCTCGCGCAAGCCGCCTGACGCAGGTGCTTACGCCGGCAGCTCCGCATCAGGCGCCTCTGGGCGTGGCACTGCCCTGTCCGGGGCTCCCCACCACATGTTGAGTCACGGATGGAACCGCCACCGGCCTTCAGAAATGACATCCACCTTGCCGTCCCTGACGCGAACGGCCGTCTCGTCGTCGATGAAATAGATCGGGAAGTCCGCCCGCGCAGCGATGCGATCCGCCCAGGCGTCGTCCCGCTCGGGGAAATCCGGCGAGTACAGGTGAGGCTTGAGATACCAGTCGAAGAGGCCGAACGGCGGCTCCACGGTCGTCGCGCCGAGCACGTGGAGGTCCGTGGTGTCCCCGATGACGTCGGCGGAGTGTCCGGTGAGATGACGGCTGAAGATCATTGATCCGGCGCTGACACCCATATAGACCCGGTTCTCCAGCGCCTCCAGGAAGCCGTCGGCCAGGCCGTTGCCGGTGATGCTGCGCGCGAGGTGGTAGTGGCTGCCGCCCTCGACATAGATGACGTCGGCGTGGAGCAGCCGGTCGAGCACCATCTGCCGGGGCAGGCCGTTCAGCTCCAGGACGTCGAACTCCCGCCAGCCGAGGCCGTACAGCCGGTTCATGTCCGCGACGAACCACCCGTGATCCCCGGGCTCGGCGACTGATGCCGTGGGAACATACACCATATTCGCGGATCCGAACGGCTTTCCCAGCATGTCCCGCAGCGCATCCCGCAGTGTCTCGTTGCGCAGGCCACTCGCCGTCAGCAGAAAGTTCATCGGGCGAGCCAAGCACGGCTGACAGGCGCGCGCAACGAACCCAGGATCCACCAATACCGTCATGGCATGGCCGCATCAGGAACAGGCACTCAGCTTGTTCTTTAACCTTTGGCAGAGCCTCAGTGAGACCGGTAGGTTCTCCGCGGTGACCTTGATGGAGACGCAGGGCCTCGTGTCGATGACGGACGAGGCGCAGTTGCGCTGGATGGCGCTGGAGGACACCACTCGGCGGCCGGTCGTGGTCATGCTCCATGGCGGTCCGGGTCTGCCGGACTACCTGGGCGATGTAGCCGCCATGGTCGCGGACCTTGCGCCCGTGTACCGGTACGACCAGCGCGGCACGGGCCGGTCGCCGTGGCGGGGGCGCCATTCCTTCGCCCGGCATGTCGACGATCTCGCTGAGCTGCTCGACGCATGGGACGTGTCCAACGCCGTGCTGATTGGGCATTCCTACGGCACTAACCTGGCGAGCCGGTTCTGCCTGGCGCGCTCTGACCGGGTCGCCGCGATGCTGTTGATGTGCGGGCCGTTCGTCGGTGATTGGCGCTCCGGGGACCGAGCGGAGCGCGATCGCCGTATGTCCGCAGCACAGCAGGAGCGGCTCCGCGCTTTGGAGGAGTTGCCGGACCGCACGGAGGAACAGGAAGTCGAGTTGCTCACGCTGGCCTGGTTCACCGACCACGCCGATCCCGAACGCAGGTGGCACTGGGCCGCACAGGGCGCCCGGCGGCGTCGCCCCGTCAACTGGACTATGAATGGCGAACTTGGCAGGGAAGGACGCGCGGACCCGCTCGATGCGCATCTGGCCGAGCTGCGCGCGTGCCTGCCCACGCGAACGGAACTCCTCGGCGGGGCCTACGATCCCCGCCCTGTGTCGGCTCTTGAATCACTTGCGCTCCGGCTCGATCTTCCGCTGACGCGGATCGAGGGCGCTGGGCACGAGCCTTGGCTGGAGCAGCCTGACGCCGTGCGTGCGCACCTTCGGCGATTCGTGCAAGGCATGGTGGGCGCATAGGGTTCCAGCCGGTTTGCCGGCTGACGTCATCCCCGGCTGTCGGCACCGCAGAGGGTCCGGTGTCGAAATGGGCCTCGAACTAGGTCGCCCACCTGAGCGTTCGCCGGACGTGGAGGCGGCCTTCGTTTGATCATGTGCTCCGACCAAGGTGCACCGATCAAGACGAAGGCCGTGAGGGTGAGTCTGCTGCCTGACGCCGGTCCCGAGGAGGCGTTCGCGAAAGCGTCACGCTTTCGGGAGGACTTATTCGACTGCCTGACCGCGCGCAGGGACGCACTGTTCGAGTTGGTGGACGCGTTGCTGTGCGCGGACGGACCGGTGACGGCACCGGTCGACCTGACGCTGGTGGCCGAGCACCGGCGCGGGCACGGCGCGATGTACGACGCACTGAACAGCGGAAACGTGGACGTGCCCCGGCTGCGGCAGGTGCTGGCGGGCCTTCCCATGCCGCAGGCCGCCGACGGGCGCCTGGTCCTGGCCGTCGACGTCAGCAACTGGCTCCGCCCGGACGCGCCGACCAGCGCGAACCGCCTGTTCTGCCATGTCTACGGCCGCAGCGGGCGGTCCTCGGACCAGTTCGTCCCCGGCTGGCCGTACTCGTTCGTCGCTGCCCTCGAATCGGGCCGGACGCCCTGGTGCCAGCTCCTGGACGCCGTCCGTCTTGGACCCGAGGACGATGTCGCCGAGGTCACCGCCGCCCAGCTCCGCCGGGTGGTCACCGACCTCATCGAGATGGGCCGCTGGCACGCCGGCGACCGCAACATCCTCATTGTCTTCGACGCTGGCTACGACGCCCCCCGCATGGCCCACCTCCTCGACGGGCTCCCCGTCGAGGTCCTTGGACGCTTGCGTTCGGACCGGGTGATGCGACGGCCGACGCCCTCGCTCAAGGAGTACGCCCTGGCCTACCCCCAGGGCGGGCGCCCGCCGAAGCACGGCAAGGAGTTCCGCTTCGCCAAGCCGGAGACCTGGGGCGAGCCGGACGCGGCAACCGTGCAGGTCACCGACCGGTACGGCACCGCCCGCGCGATGGCCTGGGACCGCATCCACCCCCGCCTGACCACCCGCTCCGCCTGGATCGACCACACCGGTGAACTCCCCATCATCGAAGGCACGTTGATCCGCCTCCAGGTCGACCGCCTGCCCGGCGGAGGCGACCCGCTCCCGCTCTGGCTCTGGTCGTCCGCCACCGGCCTGAACAGCGAGGATGTCGACGTGCGCTGGCAGGCGTTCCTGAGAGATTCGACATCGAACATCTCTTCAGGATGATGAAACAGACCCTCGGGTGGACCCGTCCGAAGCTGCGAACCCCCGAGGCCGGCGAGCGCTGGACCTGGCTGATCATCGCCGCGCACACCCAGATCCGGCTCCTGCGCGACGCCGCCGCCGACTTGCGGCGGCCGTGGGAGCAGCCCGCCAAGCCCGGCCGGCTCACCCCGGCCCGAGTCCGCCGAGGGTTTCGGAACCTCCGCCCGCACCTGCACTGTCCGGCCCGTGCACCGAAACCCTCAACTCCCGGCCTTGGAAGGCCACTTTGCTCGAAGAATCGGCGGTCCGCCACCCGCTACGACGTGGGCAAGACCGTGAAACGACCCGAGAGCATCACCGAACGAAACCAACTCAGACCATAAAGAACAAGGTGAGTGCCTGTTCCTGATCCGTACATGCCAGGCGGCGCGAAGATGGCCGATGGGCGACTGCCGGCTCTGACGCATGAGGTCTGGCCACATCGTTCCGGGCATCCCGGCCTGCGGCACCTCCGTGCGGCCGGTTGTCGGTGCGCGCTGATACAACTCTTGCGTACCGACCCAAAAAGCAGGGGGAGACTCGTGGGCGACTGGGGAACCGGCAACTTCGAGAACGACACGGCCGCAGACCACTTGTCGATCCTCACGGACCGGCTCATCACCGAGGTGGCGGACGCGATGGCCGGCGACCCGGTCGAGATCGAGCCCGACGAGTACTGGGGAGTTGCGGTGCCGGCCAACCTGGAACTGCTGAGCCTTCTGGCACGGCAGGGGTACGTGGGGGCGTCGCTGCCTGAGGCCGAGGTGGTTGAGGAGTGGAAGAAGACGTACATGGCGGTGTGGGAGGGCTGCATCGACGACTTGGCGCCCTCATCGGGTTACAAGGACAAGCGACGCACAGTCCTGATCCGTACTTTCGACGAGCTGGCCGAGCTCAGGAGGAAGGAGGACTCGGGCTGAGGACTGTCCCCGAACGAACGCTCACACGGCGTGCAGGACGAGCGGCCCCTCATCCACCAGCCGGTACGGCAGTCTGGAGGACCCCGGGCCGATCGTCAGGACGAGATGCGCATGCGGGCCGCCGTTTACTGACCCCAGGCTCTTCGGCCTCGCGGTGGGTGGCTGTGAATGACTTCTCGTTCCCCTGAGGCCAACCGACACGTCCGAAGCGACGGTGGGGGACTGCTGACGGCCAACTTCGTTTCGTACGGTGGCAGTATGCGCAGGGACGGCGTTCCTCGGCTCCCCGTCGTGCAGGAAGACCAGACCACGATCCTGAGGCTGCTGACCGAGCGGCGAGACGACCTGGTCCACGAGCGCACCCGCGTCCTCAACCGGCTCCACGCCGTCCTGCGCGATCTCCTGCCCGGCGGAGCGTCCACCGGTCTGTCGGCCGACAAGGCCGCCACCTTGATGAAGGGCATCCGGCCGGTCGCGGCCGCCGACAACTGCCGTCGTGACATAGCCCGTGACCTGCTGGCCGACCTGCGCCGGCTGGACCGGCAGGTCAAGGACAACGAGGCCGAGATGCGCGAGGCCGTCGCCGCGACCCGCACGACGCTGACCGCCCTGCCGGGCCTGGGCACCGTGCTGGCCGCGAAGGTCATCGGCCACATCGGGGACATCAGCCGGTCCCCCACCGAGCACCACTTCGCCAGCTACACCGGCAGCGCACCCCTGGACGCCTCCAGCGGCAACAACGTCCGCCACCGGCTCAACACCGGCGGGAACCACGCGCTGAACTCGGTGCTGCACACCATCGCCGTCTGCCAGATCCGCGACGGCGGGCGTGGACAGAACTACTACCTTCGCAAGATCAGCGAGGGGAAGACCCCTTCGGAGGCCCGCCGGGCCCTGAAACGGCGCCTGTCCAACGTGGTCTACCGGATCATGAAACGCGACCAACGGAACCACCTCGCTCAGGCCGCTTGACACACAGAGGCGCTATCAGGTGTGAAGGTGGCCAGCAGGTGCTTCATGCCGTTGATGATGCCGGTTGTCTGTCCGGTCCAGACGGATCTCGTGCGGATCATCGAAGACCCTGGCTTCCCGATTGGCCAGAGCCCAGGACAGCCACAGCCTTTCACCTTCCCTGAATCTCGTGCCCTCAAGGGTGTCCGGTCCCCGACGACCGGGACGCCACCGCGTCGTCCTCTACGCCAGCGGCACGACCTCCGCCCCGAAGGCCGTCCTGTTGCGCCACCGCCACCTACTCGACTATGTCTTCGTCTTCAACACCCAGGACTTCGGCTCGGCCGGCGAGGACGACACGACGTTGGTGGCGCTGCCGCCGGATCACGTGGCGGGGGAATTCGAACTGTCCGTGGGTTTGGACGGCGCCATGCTCGCCCTACTGAGCCAATTGCGGGCAGTCGAGCGCGGCGGCCAGCCAGGTTCGGGTGATCTGGGCGGCGCGTTCCCAGGTGATGCCCCGTTGCAGGGCGATCTGAATGCCGAGGCCGTCTGCAATGGCGCAGGCTCCCCGAGCCACGGCGTCGATGTCCACGGGGCTGCGGACTACGCCCGCGTCGACTGCTGCCCCGACGGCGTCGCGAACCAAGGTCACCCATGCCTCGTAGGCGTCGGCGGACTCCCAGGCGAGGTCATCGTCGCGGAGCGCGGCGTGCCAGTACTCGACCCAGAGCATCCATTCCGCCCGCGCCGGGCCAGGGGAACCCTCATGCGCGGCAAGGTGGGTAGCCAACCAGCGCAGCCGTTCGACCGGGTCGGCGATGAGGGCGCTGTGCTGTCGGGCTTCCTCCAGCATCCGGCGGGTCCGTCCGCGCAGGGCCTGGACGACGAGATCTTCGCGGTTGCCGAACAGGTACTGCAGGGTGCTGACCGAGGTGCCGGTGTGGGCGGCCACATCGGAGAACCGGGTCCGGTCGAAGCCGCGCTCGGCCACGACGTCTCCGGCACGGGCCAGGAGTTCGTCCTTGTCGCGTCCGGCCCGGCGGGCGGCGTGGCCGCGCTGTTGAGGTGCTGCCATGTCCCACACCCTACCCACTGGATGGATCACTGGTATCTTGCTACCAGCCAAGAGGGAGTGAGGAACCATGGACGTCATCGTCGTCGGTGCCGGGCTGGCCGGATTGATCGCGGCAAGAGACCTGCTGGCAGCCGGACGCCAGGTGCAGGTCCTCGAAGCCCGCGACCGCGTCGGCGGCCGGACCTGGAGCACGCACTTCCCCGCGGCGGGCATCACCGTCGACCTGGGTGCGGAATGGGTGACCCCCTACCACCACACCGCGCTCATGCGGGAACTCCACCGGTACGGACACGCAACCGCGGCCCCGGCCGACGGCCCTCACCGCTGGCACATCCTGGGCGACCTGACGGACGCGCCGAGCCCCCTCACCGGCGAGGAGGAGGAGCAGTTCCATTCCGTCCTGGCCACGATGGACGCGGACGCCGCCCGGATCGACTTCTCCCGGCCGGACTGGGACGCCGGGCTGGAGCACCTCGATGTCCCCTTCGTCGACTACCTCGTCTCCCTGGGCGGGAGCGAGCGCGTGAACGCCCGGGTGTTGGCCCGCGCCTTCGAGTTGATGGGCGCCGATGAGAAGGAGTACAGCGCGCTGCACCTGCTGCACGAGTTTTCCGGCTACGGCTCGGCGGTCACCGCTTTCGACACCGAGACCCACCGGATCGTGCCCGGCGCCGATGCCCTGGCCCGGTCCATGGCCGCCGAACTCGGCGACCAGATCGTCCTCGGCACACCGGTGGCCGACATCACCATCCACGAACTGGGCTGCCGTGTCACCACCGTGCAAGGGAAGTCCTACGACGCCGCCACTGTGATCGTCGCCGCCCCCGTCAACTGCCTGTCGGACATCCGCTTCACCCCCGCGCTCGACCTCCCCGCGCCCCATGCCGGGCGCGCGTCCAAGACGTGGGCCCGTGTCGACGGCCTCGACGCCCAAGCCACCTCCGGCGGCTGGCCCGCCGTCCCCGAGACCTACGCCGTCTCCGGCGCCCACGGGACCGCCCTTGCCGCGTTCCAGCTCCACGACCAGGACAACAACACCGAACTGACCACCGTCCTGCGCACCCGCTACCCGCAAGCCGTGCTGCAGGAACGACTCGTCCATGACTGGTGCACCGATCCTCACGCACGCGGCACCTGGTGCACCGCCCGTCCCGGCCAACTGCGCCGCCTGCGCCAACTGGCCGACCACGAGCCCCCGCTGCTGTTCGCCGGAGGAGACATCTCCCGTCGCTGGATCGGCTGGATGGACGGCGCCCTCACCTCCGGCACCGACGCAGCCACCCGCGCCGAAGCCCACCTCAAGGGCCAGAAGATCCCCTCCGCCAGCGGCTGAGCAACGCAGGTCCGCAGGAGTCCGGGAGCGACACAACGGTCACATCGGCAACAGCCGTGCCGAGGCCCAATAGTTGTCACCGCTTATAGCCGGATGACGTGGTGAATGGGATCCATCGAAGCAGCCCGACGGGCACCAGTGAGGCAAGTAACTTGTCACATACCCGCACTCGGCAGCACTTGTGTCACCGGCTGTGCGAGGGTCAGTGACAGCTCATTGGATCAGGTCGGTGTGCGGATGCTCTGGGGAAGTCGGGCAGACGTAGAGCTGCATGTTGTCGGTGCTGCCGACTTCCACCTTGGTCGGCTGCGCAGGGTTCTGGCCGACGCGGTGACCGGCGGCATAGGCGGCAGCTTCGTCCTCGTATGGCGCCCAGCCGCGCTTGCCGTAGTCCCATTCGAAGGAGGCAATGGTCAGCAGCGGGACCATCTGTACCTCGCAGACACCGCAGTATCGGGGGTTGGGGTCGGTGCGGCCCCACGGGGGCCAGCCGCCGACCTTCCAGCCGGGAGCGTTTGCCAGATTACAGTCATAGAACTCCGCCGGACAGCTCGCGTACGAGCTGTCCACGCCGGCGCCGGCGGCCTGCCATCTGCTCCAGTCCCCCACCACCAGCCGCATCTCCGGGCTGAGATCGAGGCTGTGGGGATACTCGGTGATCGCTTCTGGTGCCAGTCGACAGGGCTCCGGCACGTAGCCGTCCCGGTCCGCCTCGTACGGGTCCGGCGGCAGAGCCAGGACATCGTCGACATCGGCCGCGCATCGCCAGAACAGCGCAGTCGCGGGCTTGGCATACGGTTCGTGGTCGTAGGGACACCACAGCACTTGGAGCACGTCGGTTTTCCCGGGCGGCCGCAGGAGAGGGACATCGCGCACGTACAGCTGGGCGACGGGCAGCATGGGGACCGGACTCTCCGCGGGCCGGGGAGGGCCGGCTTCGAGTCGCTCCATGAACGTTGCGTCGTTGCGGTGCTGGATCGCCGTCTCCTCCGGCGTGGAGTGAGGACCTTGGGGATCACGGTGGAGTCGGGCTCGTCGGCGCCTGTCGAGGCGTATGTCTGCCGACGACTTGCTCCGTCCGGTGCCGCGGTGCACGGCTTCGCAGTGCGGCCACGGCTCCTCGGCGGGCCACAGCAACGGGCCACCGACAGAGCTGTCCCGTACCGAGGGCGACCCGGCACGTGGATGCAGCCGAACCGCCGCACGCGCCAAAGGAGCCAGCTCAGGAAAGACCGCGGTGACGTCGACAGGCCGCGGCGGAGTAGTACGTACGAAGACCATGCCGACGATCTTGCCACCGGCCACTGACAGGCCGCTCCCGCCTTGACCGGCGTCGGTGCTCAACTGGTTGTAACGCTTACCAAGTCAGCCACGGTGACAACAAGCCTGTCTGTGTGACAACTATCGCGCTTCGGCTCAACAGCCCTGTGGTCGGGTAGCCGGAGACCATTGCTGATCTCCGGTCGGGTAGCGACGGCGCATTGCTGCGCCGCCGCCCCCTCGGAACCGTGCATGCGACTTATCGCCGCACACGGCTCGGGCAAGCCTCACGGGC
>NZ_JBSGBN010000096.1:0-36354 GCF_053601275.1 Streptomyces sp. NPDC004752
CAGGGCGTTTCGGCAACGCCGCGTGGGGGCACCTCCCGGCCGAAGGCTGGGGGAGTGCGTGCCAGACGCCGCACGCCGGGCGCCCATTCTGTTCGGAGCTCTACGGCACGCGCTCCCCGGAGCGGACGCCCCGGGCCCCGGCCGAGCGCATCGCCGTGGCGGTCAGCGTCGCGCTCTGCTCCAGCAGGCCGATGCCCCGGCAGGCGACTGCCAGACCGAGCAGCGCCATGCGGTACGCCTCGGACTCCCGGGAGCCGGTGACCCCGCCGTCGTACCTCCCGCCGTTCTCCTCCTCGCAGACGCAGCCGCCCTCCGTCGACAGGACGAACCGCAGGTTGCGCGCGAGCTGCGCGGCCGGGCCGAAGAACTCCTCGTGCCCGGAAGCGCACAGCATCTCCACCATCGCGGGCAGCTCCCGCTCGCAGATCTCCGTCGCCTTCTTGCGGCTGTTGATCTCGGGGAGGTGGGGGACGGCGTCGGGTCCGGCCCCGGACCCGTCGTCCGGCCGCCCGAGCAGGAGGCAGCTTCGGGAGGTGACCGCCAGATGGTGGGCGAGCAGCCGACGGAGCGTGGAGCGCCGCCCGCCGCCGCGCAGGAGCTGCTCGAACTCCCCCGTGCCCGCCGTGACACCGGCCACGAGCCCGTGCAGGGCGTAGCGGCCGAGGTGGGGCTGTTCGAGGAGGTTCACGTCGAGCAGGCCCTCCAGCAGCAGCTCGGCTTCGGCCGGACAGGTGCCGAGCAGGGCGGCCGCCTCGTACACGTCCATGCTCGCGTCCGGCACCAGGGCCAGCACGCACAGGGCGTGGCGTTGCGCCTCGGTCAGCGCGTCGAAGGAGAGCTGGAGCACCGACCGGACGCTCCGGTCACCCACCTGGAGTTCGGCGGCACGACGGCGCATGTCACCCAGGCGCTCCACCAGATGGGACAACGTCCAGGTGGGGCGGCTGCGCAGTTTGGCGGCGGCCAGGCGCAGTGCCAGCGGGAGTCCCCCGCAGTACGCGACGAGCCGTTCCGTCGCCTCGGGCTCCAGTTCGCCCCCGAGCAGCCGCTCGACGAGTTCTCGGGAGTCGCCCGCGCTCATCCGGGAGACCGGGCAGGGCTCGGTGCCGTCGAGGCCGTAGAGGCGACGGCGGCTGGTGATCAGGGTGAGGGACCCGTTGCCCGGCGGCAGCAGCGGCACGATCTGCGCCTCGCTCGCGGCGTTGTCGAGCAGCAGCAGCACCTTGGACTCGGCCAGCCGGGCGCGCCACATGGCCACCTGGCTGTCCAGGTCCGCCGGGATGCGCTTCGCCTCGATCCCCAGTGAGCCCAGCAGCACCTGAAGCACCTCGGCGGGTTCGCGGGGCCGCTCGCACGGACTGAACCCGTGCAGGTCGACGTAGAACTGGCCGTGCGGGCAGTCCTGGGCCAGCCGGTGGGCCACGTGCAGGGCGAGAGCCGTCTTGCCGATGCCGCCCATGCCGTCGACGCAGATCAGCAGCGGCCCCGGGCCCCGGGAGCCCGCCCTGGCGGTCCGCAGCAGGGTGTCCACCTCCTCCCGGCGGCCGACGAAGTCGGTCGGCCCGTGGGGCAGGGTGCAGGTGGCCCGGACGCGTGCCTTCTGGACCCGTGGTGCCACATGCTGTCTACCCGCGTCAAGCTCGGTGGCGATGGGCTGTTCGTAGTCGCGGGGCGGGGCTCCGGCCCGCAGGTAGGCGAGCGCGTCACCGCACAGCACCGCTTCGTGCACCTGGGCCAGCGAGTGATCGGGGTCGATGCCCAGTTCGTCGCGGAGCAGGGTGCGTATCTCGGCGTACTCGGCGAGCGCGTCGGCCTGCCTGCCCGAGAGGGACAGCGCGAGCATGAGCTGTGCGCGCAGGTCCTCCGCGAGCGGGTGCTGCGCCACGAGGTCCCGGAGGTCCTCTATCACCAGCGCCGGTGGCGACGAGCGCAGCCGCAGCGAGATCAGTTCCTTCTGGACCGCGAGCCGCCGCTCTTCCACCACCCGTGCGGCCGCGCGAATCAGGCCGTTCTCCAGCTCGTCGCCGTCGACGATGTCGGCCGCGACCTGACCGCGGAAGAGGGACAGGGCCGTCTGCAGTTCCTGGATGAGCTGGGCCTCGCCTGCTCCGCCCTCCGCCAGCTTGCGGACCCACAGCCGGCGTTGGTTGAACTCCACCAGGTCGGACTCGGTCGCGCCGACGTTCAGCCGGTAGTTCGGGCCGTCGGTGAGCAGGTGCGCACCCGCGCCCGGTATCGACTGGCGGAGTTGGGCGACCGCCTTGCGCACCTGGTTGGAGGCGGTCGCCGGGCACCACGGGCCCCAGACCGCCCTGGCGAGGCGGGGGGTGCTGAGCACTTCGCCGGGGGACAGCATCAGCACGGTGAGCACGCGGCGTGCCACGGTGCCGGGCAGACGGGCAGGTGAATCCCCGCAACGCACCGCGACCGACCCCAGCACCTGGAAGCGCAGACCCCCTTCCCGCGAGGTCATGCGGCGGGCTCGCAGAACGCGGGCCGTGCCGTCCACCGCTCTCCTGCGGCGGTGACGGACCTCGGACATCGGTGGTCGGCCGACGGCGCCTGATCGCACTGCTGAGGCCGAAGGCGCCCAGGATGACCGAGCGGCGGGTCGAGGCCTGCTACGAGCGGAAGAAGGCCGAGGGGAGACGGCACAGGCAGGCCCTGATGTGTCTCACCCCCCGCCGTGCCCACCTGCTCTTCGCGACGCTCCGCGACGGCACCTTTTTCCAGCCCCATGCCATTCCCCAAACCGCCTGAACTACGACAGAAAAACTGCCCCACCCCTTGACAAAAGGGATAAGGGCACCGCACACGGGAAGACAGACTCGGCAACACCAGCAAGCACCGATGCCTCACTGCCTAACACAAGAGGTAAACAAATTTGCAGGTAATACCCACGAATATCATTCGCAAACGGGTCCGAATCGGCCCCGCCACCCCTGGGGACAAATGAGATATCACTACGCGATTCATGTGCCTCGATGGGCGGAATCATCCCATTCTGCCGCCCGCTGTCGATGCCGGATCGACTGAAAGCGTGCGGCCTTCGCGCATTCAGATTCCATCCGGCGCCGTCATCGTCCGTCGCCGACGAGACCGGCGGGGGGGGCGACAGGCCTGAGGTTCCCCCGGGATGACTCTGCCGACCATTTCACAGGGCGGTATTTTTGATCTCGTCACAGCGGGATTCTTCGCATGATGTGTCGTTTCGCGCGGGAAGCCCGGAGTGGTGATCCGTGACGTCGATGTGGCCGAGTAAGTCGTACGAGATACCGGTGCAGATGGCGCAGGTGGCACTTGCCGCGTTCCCGAAGGACTCGCCGGCCATCGGGGTCCGTGACACGCTGGGCGCGGTCTTCGGCGACGCCCAGTTCATGGATCTGTTCGCGGTGCGTGGGCATCCGGCTCTGTCGCCCGCGAGGCTCACGATGGCCACGGTGTTGAGATAAGCCGAGGGGCTCAGCGACCGGTAAGCGGCGGATGCGGTGCGCGGCCACCCGAACGGGCAGCGGGCCTCCGACTACCACTTGCCCCGCGCGGCAACAGCGCGAGGAGCCGTCCGTGCAGGTCGGCACGGACGGGTACCGGCTGTTGGACATTGCGCCGCCGGGCTTCCTCGAAGGCGGCGGTCCCCCAGGACCACCGGTCCACGGGGCCGTCCGCGTGCTGGAGCAGATACGGGGACGTGGCGTGCGCGAGCCGGTTGGCCATGCCCCCACCCTCGCGCACTTCACGGACGCCCGGCTCGTACGCGCTTCGGCGTGCGCCCCCCTTTTCCTCCTTTCCGCTCCCCCCTTTTTCCTCTTTTCGCCCTTTTCGCCGTTTTCCCCATTTTCCGCTTTCTCCACGCGCCGGTGCCGGTGTGTTCCCGGGCGTTTCCGGCCCTCCGTGATCGCCGACCCCTCGCGCTCGCGCCCGATGCGCAGGACACTCGTAGCAATGGAGTTGCGGCCGGAGGGGGACGGGACATGCGGGAGGGCCATCGGGCCGAGGCCGAGCGGCTCATGGTGCGGGCCGTGGAGGAGGAGGTACGCCGCTCGGGCGGGCGCATCGACGGGCAGGTGCTGCTGTCACGGGCACGCGGCTCGCTGGACACCATGGCGCAGACGGCCGCCGAGGAGTACACGGCGTACACCCACGCACTCGACGAGACGGAGGCCGGCCGGCTGACCTTCGGACAGCGGTATGCGCGGGAAGGCGCCGGAACTCCCCTGCTGGTGGCGGGCGTTGCGGCGGTGGCCGCGACCGTGGCCGACCTGTCGCTGGGCACCGGGGCGAGCACCGCCCTCGGCGCGGGCGTGACCGTCGGCGTCGTGGGCGCCGCCGCCACCGTGGTGAAGGTGGCCGGCTCCCATCTGCCGGCCGCCCATCACCGGGCGGGCGCGGCCGGCCAGCCGGGCGGACCCGAGCAGTTGCGGCTGCAGTGGCTGACGGCACTGGAGGTGCGCGGCATCCGGCCCTTCCTCGACCAGCAGCGGGTACTCAGCGCCTCCACGGGCCCGAAGAAGACGGGCCCCCAGCTGCGCGGCTCGGACAAGAGCGCGGCGGCCCGCAGGCGCGCCGTGCTCAGCGAGTCCTTCGGTCAACTCCCCACCCCGGACGGCCCGTTCGCCGGGCGCCGGGCGGAGATGGCGCAGCTCAGGCAGTGGGTGCAGGCGGCCCGGGCGAGCACGGAGACCCGGCCGACGGTGGTCGTGCTGCACGGCAGACCGGGCTCGGGCCGCACCACCCTCGCGGTCCGTGCCACGCACGAGCTGCGGGACCACTTCCGCGGCGCGGTCGTCGTCGATCTGCGCGGGGCCAGCCGGGAAGAACCGCCGCTGCCGACCCGCGACGCCCTGCTGCATCTGCTCAACCGGCTCGGGGCGCCCCGCGAGCAACTCCTGTTCCGTGAGCGTTCCTCCCCCGACCAGCAGCTGAAGCGGCTGAGCGAGCTGTACCACCAGCATCTGACGGGCCTGCCGGTGACGATCGTGCTGGACGACGCCTCGGATCCCGAGCAGATCCGCACCCTCGTGCCCGAGCGCTCCGACAGCCTGGTCCTGGTCACCGCCCGCGAGCCGCTCCAGCTGCCCGCCGACCTCCCGGCCTGGGTGCACCAGCTGCCGGTCGAACCGCTGGACGCGGCGGGCGCCGAGGAGCTGCTGGGCGCCGCCACACAGGACGCGTCGGAGCCGTACGACGCCGAATCCGCGGACCGGATCCGCCAGTTGTGCGGCGGTCTGCCGCTGGCCCTGCACATCGCCGGCTCCTCGCTGGGCCCGCGCTCACCGCGCCGACTGGCCACGGACCTCGATGCATACGGCCCGGTGGATCCGGTCGAGCGCGTCCTGTGGCTCCGCTACACCGACCAGTCCGAGACGGCCCGCCGGCTGCTGCGCCGGCTCGCCCTGGCCGGGCGCGCCTCCCTGGGCGCCGCGGCGGCGGCCGCCCTGCTCGCCACGGACGAGGCGGAGGCTTCCCGCCGGCTGGCCGCGCTCGCCCGCGCGGGCCTGATCGCCCCGGTGCGGGGCCGCCGGTACCGGCTGCACGACCTGGTCCGGGCGTTCGCCCACGCCCGCCTCCTGGACGAGGAGGAGCCGGCCCAGCGCACGGCGGCGCAGGAGCGGCTGATCGAGAACTACGGTGAGCTGGCGGACTCCGTGCTCCGCCTGGTCGACGGGAACATGTCGACCCGCTCGGACCGCTTCGGCCCGCACGGCTTCACCTCCCTCGACGAGGCGCTGCGCTGGCTGGACGACGAGTCCAGCTTCATCACGGCGGCGCTGCGCCATGCGGAGGGCGTGAACCAGGCGGCCGTACTGAACCTGCTCGGCGCGCTGTGCGACTACTGCCTGCTGCGCGGCGACCTGTACCGGCTGGGCGAGATCAGCGAACTGGCCCAGGCCGTCGACCAGGGCCTGCTGATCCGTTCGGTGCAGTGGCGCACCGGCATCGCCGCCCGCCAGCTCGGCGAGCTGGACAAGGCCCGTACGACGCTCAGCTCGGTCGTCGACCTCTATCTGGAGGCCCATCACGACGCGGGCGCGGCCCGTGCCCTGTGCTCCCTGGGCATCACGCTGCACCACCAGGGCGCTCTCACGGAGGCCGCGGCCAAGCTCCAGGAGGCCCTGGACCTCCAGGCGGCACCCGAACTGGCCACCGACCGGGCCTGGACGATGCACGCGCTGGCCGCCGTGCAGCGCGACCGCGCCCGGCTGCCGGAGGCCCTGGACCTGCTGGAGCGGTCCCTGGACCTGCACCGCGAGGGCGGCTCGGTGCACGGCGAGGCGTGGGCGCACTTCCAGTTGGGCCAGCTGGCGCTGCGGATGGGCGACGTACCGCGCGCGGAGCGGGAGCTGCGGGCCGCCCTCGACCGCTACGGCCGCACCCGCGACGCCCGCGGCGAGGCATGGGCCCTCACCCAGCTGGCCCGGGCCCGGCTCGTCGAGGGCGAGGCGTCCCAGGCGGCCGAGGCGTTGCGGCAGGCCGCGGCCCGGCACCGGGACAACGAGGACGCGCGTGGTGAGGCATGGACGGTCTACTACCTCGGGCAGGCCCTGGAGGAGACGGGCGACCTGGACCGGTCCGTACGTGAGCTGGAGCGGTCGCGCACGATGTTCTCCCGGATGCGGGACGTCTACGGCCTGGCCTGCGCCCGTCACCACTCGGCCCGGGTCACCCGGGACCAGCGCGCCGCCCAGACGGGCTCGCTGCGCAACTCCGGGTTCGCCCGCCAGCTCCTGATGGACGCCCGCGCCGATTTCCAGCGCATCGGCGTCACCCACGGCGAGGCATGGACCTGCCTGGAGCTGGCGGTCGTGGACGCCGGCAACGCCCGCACCCAGCAGGCACTGGCCCTGTGCGACGAGGCGATCGGCCTGTTCACCTCGTACGGCGACCAGCGCGGCGAGGACTGGGCCCGCTTCCTGCGCTGCACCCTGCTGCCCTACGCCGCCCCCGGCGGCATGGAGGTCGGCACGGCGGTGGCGCAGGAGGAACTGGCCCAGCTCGCCCGCGCGACACATGCCGCCCGGGACGGCAAGCTGACCGAGTATCTGGCGGCGTACGGGCTGCTGCTGGAGCGCGGTGTCCAACTGGAGGCGGGCTGGCAGGCATGGCGCCTGGGCATGGTCCCGAACCGGCACGCCCGCGAGGTAATGGGAGTGCCGGTACCCACCACACACTGACCCCGATCAGCGACGCCGGGCGTCAGCTCCGACCACCGACGCCCCGTCCCCGGCCTCGGCCTTGGGGTCCGGGGCCTCCTTGAAGTCGACCTTCTGCATGTGCTTGCTCATCGACTTCATCAGACCCCAGACCGCCAGGGCCATCACCGCGAAGACGATGAAGCCGAGGACGCCGGGGGTGACCTTGTTCTCGTCGACCTCCTTGGCGAGAGGGACGAACTGCGTCAGTGCCAGGCTCAAGCTCATATCAGGCATTGTCGCGGATGCCCGCAAAGAGGTCGTCCTCGGGGAGGGAGGTGTCGACGAGCGACTTCGCCAGCTCGTACTCCTCCGTCGGCCAGACCTCCTTCTGCAGCTCCATCGGCACCCGGAACCAGCCGCCGTCGGGGTCGATCTGGGTGGCGTGGGCGATCAGCGCCTTGTCGCGGATCTCGAAGAAGTCGGCGCACGGAATGTGCGTGGTGAGCGTGCGCTCCACGCGCACAAACTCCGACCAGCGCTTGAGCCAGTCCCCGTAGGGCGACTCCAGGCCGCGGTCCAGCATCGCCTGGTGCAGCGCCTCGGTGCGGGGGCGGTTGAAGCCCTGGTTGTAGTAGAGCTTGAGCGACTGGAAGACCGGGCCGAACTCGGACTCCGGGTACTTCTCGGCGTCCGCCGCGCCCTCGAAGGCCACCATCGTGATCTTGTGGGTCATGATGTGGTCGGGGTGCGGGTAGCCGCCGTTCTCGTCATAGGTGGTGATCACCTGGGGACGGAAGGAGCGGATCTGCTTCACGAGTTCACCGGCCGCCTTGTCGACGTCCTCCAGGGCGAAACAGCCCTCGGGCAGCGGCGGCAGCGGGTCGCCCTCGGGCAGCCCGGAGTCGACGAAGCCGAGCCACTCCTGCCTGACGCCGAGGATCTCGCGGGCCTCGTCCATCTCCTTCTTGCGTACCTCGTGAATGTGCTCCTCGATGTAGCTGTCACCCTGCAGCTTCGGATTGAGGATGGAGCCGCGCTCCCCGCCTGTGCAGGTCACGACCAGCACGTCCACCCCCTCCGACACGTACTTCGCCATGGTGGCCGCGCCCTTGCTCGACTCGTCGTCGGGGTGCGCATGAACGGCCATCAGTCGCAGCTGGTCAGTCAAGACTCAATCCTCGGTAGGTCGGCGCCCGGGTCTTCGGGTGCAATCCAATAGTGCCGTGCCGCGGGGACGTCGCAGAGGGGTCGCGATCGGGTGGCACGCGAGCGGCTTCTATAGTGACCGAATCGGGGGGCGAATAATTCCACGGTCCGGTCCGGGGCCCTTGTCCGGACTCCCGTCCCGTTCCTGCCGAGAGGACGATCATGAGCACGGCGAGCACGCGGCTGCCCGAGGGCCGGTACGGGCGTTCGTCGGACGAGCGCGCCGACCACCGGCTCAAGATCGTCGGCGCGGTGCTCGGCGCGGCCCTGCTCACGCTGGTCGGTTACTTCGCCTACCACTACGTCGTGCAGAGCGAGATCAGCGCCCAGGTGATCACCTTCAAAGCCTCGGACGACGCGGTCGAGGTGCATCTGGAGGTCCACAAGGACGCCGGGACCGCTGGCTACTGCACGGTGCGCTCGCAGGCCGCGGACGGCGCCGAGGTGGGCCGGGCGGACTTCCGCTTCACCGGCTCGGCCACCCGCATCGACGAGGTCGTCACGCTGCGTACGACGTCCCGGGGCACGACGGCCGAGCTGCTGGGCTGCCACGCCGGGTGAGGCCATCCGTCTTGCGTAGGCCCTGACCTGTGCTGACGCGATTCTGACGGCTTATGTCCTCCCCCTTGTGCCGTTGAATTGTTAGGCTCGTGGTTTCGCCCACCCGTGAAGGAACATTCTTCTGGGTAGGGCGATGCTTTGTATTCCCGGTACCGACGAGGAGCACCTGTGACCCAGACCAGCGAGAACGTCACCTGGCTGACCCAGGAGGCGTACAACCAGCTCAAGGCCGAGCTGGAGCACCTGTCTGGTCCTGCGCGTACGGAGATCGCCGCCAAGATCGCGGCCGCGCGCGAGGAGGGCGACCTGCGCGAGAACGGCGGTTATCACGCAGCCAAGGAGGAGCAGGGCAAGCAGGAGCTCCGTGTGCGCCAGCTGACCCAACTCCTGGAGAACGCCAAGGTCGGCGAGGCTCCCGCATCGGCGGACGGTGCGGTCGCCCCCGGCATGGTGGTGACGATCGCCTTCGACGGCGACGAGAACGACACGCTGACGTTCCTGCTCGCCTCCCGCGAGTACGCGAGCGCCGACATCGAGACGTACTCCCCGCAGTCCCCGCTGGGTACCGGTGTGATCGGCCACAAGGTGGGCGAGGACGCGGAGTACGAACTGCCCAACGGCAAGCGGGCCTCGGTGAAGATCCTCAAGGCCGAGCCCTACTCAAGCTGACCCGGCCGCCTGTTTCCGGGTGAGGCCCCCGGCGTCCTGTCGATCCCGCGGACGCCGGGGGTCTCGCCCTGCCGGGCGGACGAAGTGCCGCATGGGCCAGACGGAGTGCCGCACGGACCAGGCGGAACACGGAGCTGTCAGCCGGCCGCCCGGCGATACTTGCGGACCGCGAGGGTGCGGAAGAGCAGGATGATCACGACCGACCAGATCAGCGAGGCCCACACCGGATGCTGCATGGGCCAGGCGTCGGACGCGTTGAAGCCCGGCGGAAGGTTGCCGAACAGTTCGCGGCACGCCTGCACTGTGGCGCTGAACGGGTTCCACTCCGCGATATGCCGCAGGAAGGTCGGCAGGTGGCTCGCGTCCACGAACGCGTTCGATATGAAGGTCAGCGGGAACAGCCAGATCAGGCCGCCCGAGGTGGCCGCTTCGGGAGTGCGTACGGACAGGCCGATGAGCGCGCCGATCCATGAGAACGCGTACCCGAGCAGCAGGAGCAGGCCGAATCCGGCGAGCACCTTGCCGAAGTTCTCATGCGTGCGCCAGCCGACGATCACGGCGACGATCGCCAGGACGACGAGGGTGAGCGCCGTCTGCACCAGGTCGGCGAGGGTGCGCCCGGTCAGGACCGCGCCGCGCGCCATGGGCAGGGAGCGGAAACGGTCGATGAGCCCCTTGTGCATGTCGTCGGCGATGCCCGCACCGGCACCCGCCGTGGCGAACGTGACGGTCTGGGCGAAGATACCGGCCATCAGAAACTCGCGGTACGCCTGGGTGGAGTTGGACGAGCCGACCTGGATCGAGCCGCCGAAGACGTAGGTGAACAACACCACGAACATGATGGGCTGGAACAGCCCAAAAATCAGCATCTCGGGAATCCGACCCATACGAATCAAATTCCGGCGAGCCACGACCAGGGAGTCGTTCACGGCACTCACTTCGCGGTCTCCTTGCTGGTGTCCTTGGTTGCGTCCTTGCCGTCGGCCCGGCCGCCGTCCGTGGTGTCCGGGCCGGCCGCGTCGTCCGTGGTCTCGGCCAGGTGTCCGGTCAGGGACAGGAACACATCGTCGAGGGTGGGGCGGCGCAGCCCGATGTCGTCTATCTCGATGCCGCGGCTGTCCAGTTCTCGGATCACCTCGGCGAGCAGCTTGGCGCCGCCGGTGACGGGCACGGTCAGCTTGCGGGTGTGCTCCTCGACCGTGGTGTCGCCCTTGCCGAAGCCGCGCAGCACCTCGGCTGCGGTCGTGATGTGCTCCCGCTCGTGCACCACGACCTCGACGCGCTCGCCGCCGGTACGGGCCTTGAGCTGGTCGGAGGTGCCCTTGGCGATGACCCGGCCGTGGTCGACGACTGCGATCTCATGGGCGAGGTGGTCGGCCTCTTCGAGGTACTGGGTGGTGAGCAGCAGCGTCGTGCCGCCGGAGACCAGCTGCTTGATGACCTCCCACAGCTGCTGGCGGTTGCGCGGGTCGAGGCCGGTCGTCGGCTCGTCCATGAACATCACGGGCGGTGACACCACGAGGGCCGCCGCGAGGTCGAGTCGGCGGCGCATGCCTCCGGAGTAGGTCTTCGCGGGTCGGTCGGCGGCCTCGGTGAGGTGGAACTGCTCCAGCAGCTCCACGGCGCGGGTCTTGGCCGCCTTCGCCCTCATCTGGTAGAGCTGGCCGACCATCTGCAGGTTCTCGCGGCCGGTGAGGTATTCGTCGACCGCCGCGAACTGGCCGGACAGGCCGATGGAGCGGCGCACGGTGTCGGGATGCTTGAGCACGTCCACGCCCGCGACGATCGCCTTGCCGCTGTCGGGACGCAGCAGGGTCGTCAGACAGCGGACGCTCGTCGTCTTGCCCGCGCCGTTCGGCCCGAGCAGGCCGAGGACCGTGCCCTCGGGGACATCGAGGTCGACGCCGTCCAGTGCCCGTACGTCGCCGAAGGTCTTGACCAGACCTTCGGCATAGATGGCGCCTGGCATGTGTGTCTCCACGTCGTCGGAGTTGGGTGAAGGGTTCTGGAGGATGGGTGAGGGGTGATGGGCGCGGGGGGTTGCGTGGGGGTGCTCGAAGGGTTGTGCAGGAACACGTTGTGCAGGAACACGTGCGACGCGTTGCGAAGGAACGTGACACACCATAACGCGATGTATCGCGTCTCTCAATAAGTTTTCCCGAACGAGTGACGCGGACGTTCCTGACCCGGAGTCAGATCCCGGCGCGCGGTCGTCGCCGCCTCAGTCGATGACGGTGTAACCCGCCTCGCGCAGGGCCTGGCCGACCTCGACGCAGTGCGTCGGCCCCTTCGTCTCCAGGTGCAGCTCAACCTCCGCCTCCGTGAGCCCGAGCCGCGGATCGGTCCGTACGTGACTCACGTCGAGCACGTTAGCGTCCACCACTGACAACGCCCCCAGGAGAGTCGCGAGGGCGCCCGGCCGGTCCGTCAGCCGCAGCCGTACGGCCAGGTAGCGGCCCTGCGCGGCCATGCCGTGCCGCAGCACCCGCTGGAGCAGCACCGGGTCGACGTTGCCCCCGGACAGCACGGCGACGACCGGCCCGGGGAAGGCGTGGGGCTCGCCCAGCAGCGCGGCGACCGGGCTCGCCCCGGCCGGCTCGACGACCAGCTTGGCCCGCTCCAGGCACAGCAGCAGCGCCGCCGAGAGCTGGTCCTCGGTGACCGTGCGGACCTCGTCGACCGACTCGGCGACGATCCGGAACGGCACGTTCCCGGGCCGTCCCACCTTGATGCCGTCCGCCATCGTCGCCGGGTGCTGGATCGCCACCGGCCGCCCGGCGGCGAGCGAGGGCGGATACGCCGCCGCGCCCTCCGCCTGCACCCCGACGATCCGCACGTCCGGGCGCAGCGCCTTCACCGCGACCGCGATGCCGGCCGCGAGCCCGCCGCCGCCGATGCCGACGACGATCGTGCCCACCTCGGGGCACTGCTCCAGGATCTCCAGCCCGACCGTGCCCTGGCCCGCGATGACGTCGGGGTGGTCGAAGGGGTGGATGAACACGGCGCCGGTCCGCTCCGCGTACTCCTGCGCGGCGGCCAGCGTCTCGTCGACCACCTGACCGTGCAGGCGCACCTCGGCCCCGTACTCCCGGGTGGCGCTGATCTTCGGCAGCGGGGCGCCCTGCGGCATGAACACGGTGGCGTGCACGCCGAGCAGCGACGAGGCCAGCGCGACACCCTGCGCGTGGTTGCCGGCGCTGGCCGCCACCACACCGGCGGCGCGTTCCTCCGGCAGCAGCCCGGCGATCCGCACATACGCGCCGCGCAGCTTGAACGAGCCCGTCCGCTGGAGGTTCTCGCACTTGAGGTGCACCGGCGCCCCCACCAGCTGGGACAGGTGCCTGCTCCCCTCCATCGCGGTCACCCGCGCCACACCCGAGAGCATCTTCTGGGCACCGCGTACGTCGTCGAGGGTGACGGGACGCGGGGAGTGGGCTGTGCTGTGGTTCATGGCTCAAGTCTCGCAGTTCACGGTCGCACAAGGCCGGTACGACCAAGCTCCGAGACCGGTTTGCGCAGCGCCGGTACGGTCCACTCCCCGGCCGCGTACCCTGTCCCCCATCCCAGCAGCCCTCATGAAGTGAGCCTCCGGCCATGCCCACAACACCTGAAATGTCGATGGACATGACGACCGTCGGTGACACCGGTCTTCTCGATACGCTCCAGCACCAGGTGGCGGTGTTCGCCCGCCGCGCGGAGCAGACCCGGCTCGGTGGCGTCGGGCAGGTGCGCAACTCCATGGACCGCGCCGCGTATCTGCTGCTCAACCGCCTTGACCAGGAAGGCCCGATGGGCGTGAAGGCGCTCGCCGCGAGCATGGGGATCGATTCGTCCACGGTGACCCGGCAGGTGGCCCCGCTGGTCGACTCCGGGCTCGTCAAGCGGACCTCGCACCCCGAGGACGGACGGGCGGTGGTGCTCCAGCTGTCGCCGCGCGGGGCGTCCCGGCTGGAGGAGGTGCGCTCGTCGAGGCGTCAGTTGATGGCCGAGCTGACACACGACTGGGCGCCGCAGGAGCGCGAGACGTTCTGTGCGCTCCTGGCGCGCTTCAACGGTGCGCTGTCCGCCCGGATGGTGCCGTCGGGCGTGCCGGCTTCGGAGACTTCGGAGCCCTCCTGACGCCGGAGTCTTGACCTTGGGCCGCCGCTGTCCTCATATGAGACCGGGGTCCCGCGGCGTACCGGGTGCCGATTCCCGGCGTACCCGAGTACCGGAGTACCGGAGTACCGGATGGGGCCCCGTCGAGGGGGAGGCGGCGCGGTGCGAGAGCGGCAGGCGTCCCAGGGCGCCCGCCGGGCCCGGGAGTTCGAGGCGTTCGTCGCGGGCGCGGCAGGGCGACTGCTGCATGCCGCGACGCTGCTCACCGCCGAGGCGCCCGAGGACAATCCACGCGCGCGGCGGCTGCTGACGCTGGCGCTCGCGCACACGTACGCGTGCTGGGACGGGCTGCGCGGCGAGGACCCCTATGACCGTGCCCGCCACTACCTCGCGACGCGTTTCGCGCGCTCGGCCTGGCACCAGTACGGCGGTTTCGGGCGCTACGGCGGCTTCGGGCGCGCCCGTCCGCACCCGGCGAGCCCGGTGGCCGGGCTCGGTCCCCAGGAGCGTCTGATCCTCGTGCTGAGGCTGTACGAGGGCGTCGCCGAGGAACAGGCGGCGGCCCTGCTGGGCCTGCCGAAGGAGCGGGTCCGCGCGATCTGCGCACGGGCGATCACCAGGCTGCTGCACCCGCCGCGGGAGAGCGCGGCAGCGGCCGTCGCGAAGGTGGCGCCGTCATGAGGCGGACGTACGGGGGGAGGCGCGGATGAGCCGGCCCGAACGGGAGGCCGCCGCACGGCGGATCATGGAACGGCTGCCGCCGCCCCCGGTGCCGCCGGACCTGCATGTGGAGGTCGTGCGGCGCGGGAGCCGCCTGCTGCGGCGCAGGACCGCCGCCCGGCGCCTGCTGTGGCTGGTCCTGCTCGCCGGGGCCGTCGCCTTCGCCGTCTGGGCGGCGACGGCCCGCCCCTGGGCGGAGCCGCCGTCCCAGACGACTCCACCGCTCACCGGCTGGTGAGCCCGGTCTAGTGAGCCCGGTCTAGCCCAGGGCCTGCTGGAGGTCTTCCAGGAGGTCGTCGACGTTCTCGATGCCCACGGAGAGCCGGACGAGGTCGGCCGGCACCTCCAGGGCCGAGCCGGCCGCGGAGGCGTGCGTCATCCGGCCGGGGTGCTCGATCAGCGATTCGACGCCGCCCAGCGATTCGCCGAGCGTGAACACCTTGGCGCGGTTGCAGACCTCGACGGCCGCCTGCTCGCCGCCCTCGACCTGGAAGGAGACCATGCCGCCGAACGCCGTCATCTGCTTGGCGGCGACCTCGTGACCGGGGTGCTCCGGCAGGCCCGGGTACAGGACGCGCGTCACGCGCGCGTGCCGGCCGAGCATGTCGGCGATCCTCGCGGCGTTCTCGCTGTGCCGCTCCATGCGCACGGCGAGCGTCTTGGTGCCGCGCAGCACCAGCCAGGAGTCGAAGGGGCCGGCGACCGCGCCCATCGCGTTCTGGTGGAACGCGAGTTCCTCGCCCAGCCCCTCGTCGGCCACGATCAGCGCGCCGCCGACGACGTCCGAGTGCCCGCCCATGTACTTGGTGAGCGAGTGCACCACCACGTCGGCGCCGAGCGCGAGCGGCTGCTGAAGGTAGGGGGTGGCGAAGGTGTTGTCGACGACGAGCCGCGCACCCGCGTCGTGGGCGACCTGGGCGACGGCGGCGATGTCGGTGATGCCGAGCAGCGGGTTGGACGGGGTCTCCACCCAGACGGCCTTGGTCTTCGGGGTGAGGGCGGCCCGTACCGCGGCCGGATCGCTGGTGTCGGCGACGGACCATTCCACCCCCCAGCGGGATACGACCTTCGCGAAGAGGCGGAACGTACCGCCGTACGCGTCGTTGGGGATGACCACGTGGCCGCCGGGGGTGAGCAGCGTACGCAGCAGAGTGTCCTCGGCGGCCAGGCCGGACGCGAAGGCGAGGCCGCGGCGACCGCCCTCCAGCGCGGCGAGGTTCTCCTCCAGGGCGGTCCTGGTGGGGTTGGCGCTGCGGCTGTACTCGTAGCCGCCGCGCAGACCGCCCACGCCGTCCTGTTTGTAGGTCGAGACCTGGTAGATCGGCGGGACGACCGCGCCGGTGAGGGGATCGGCGGTGTTGCCCGCGTGGATCGCGAGGGTCTCGAAGTGCTGACTGGTATGCCTGTCACTCATGAGGCCCGAGCGTAGTGCGCCCGCGCCCCCACCGCCGGACCATGGCTCGCCCCCACCCGAACAGGAGGGTTTTCCCTAGCGACGCCGACGACGGGTCTGCGGCGCGCGACAGCCGACGGACCACGGACCGGGAGCGGGCGAGCTGTGGACGGTGAACCGCGGCAGGCAGGCGGCCGAGGGCGGGGGCAAGTGGCTGGTGGCAGGTGGCAGGGCACAGACCACCGCGGGCGGCAGACGGCAGACCCGGGGGCGGCGGAACGGAGCCACTCGGCCACGGACGGCGAGCCTGCACGGGCAACCGACCGTAAGCGGCGGGCCACGAACGGCAGCCAGCAGTGGCCCGCAAACCGCAGGCCACAGTCCGGTGGCGGCGAACAGCGAGCCGCAGGCAGCAGACCACGGGCCGAGCCCGGCGGACAGCAGAAGGCAAGCGCGCCAGGCGGAAACCGCGAGCCATGCACGGCGGGCCGCGGGCCACGGGCGGCAGACGGCAGCGCCCAGACCGCCGGCGGCGGGACTCAAGCCCCGCACGACAACCGCAGGCCGCGGCCCACAGACCACGAGCCCGCACGCCGAAGGCCCCTGACCGCAGACCGCGGGCGGCAGGCCGTGACGGCAGACGGCAGTCCGCGGGCCGCAGGCCGGGCACAAGGCCGGAGGGCCGCAGGCCGGGCACGGCAAGGTCGCGGGGGCGCGGGCCGTATCGGCAAGGTGCGGGTCGTAGGTCGTCGGCGGGTGCATTGTGGGAGGTTTTCCACAGGTGGGGCGGGCGGGTTGGCCAATTGTCGGCCGTGTCTGGTTCGCTTGAGGCATGGCGATTCTCTGGGTCCTGATGGCGCTGCTCATGCTGAGCTTCGTGGTGATCCCGCTCCTGCGGCGCAGGCGCGGGATGATCGAGCGCGTCTCACCGGACCACCCGGACGCGGCGGACCCGGCGAACTACGGCTTCGTACGCGAGGAGGACCTGGACATCCGGATGCCCGGCCCCGACCAGGACCTGCTCGACGTCCTCGACCTGGTGCAGCGCACCCAGGACTACCGGGCGGCCGCCCAGCTGCTGGCCGGCACCGAGGCGGCGGGCGAGCGGCGCTGGCAGCGCGTCCAGGCATTCGCGGGCGCGGCGGCGCTGGAGCTGCAGCAGCGGCCCGGCGGGGTCAGTGAGACGCCGGGCGGCCAGTGGCTTCGGGTGTGGCGGGCCGAGCAGCCCAAGGACGCGGGCGGCGCCGCGGTGCACGCGGAGTTCCTGGTGCAGCAGGCGTGGCGCACATCCACGCCGGGTACGGACGACTTCCGGATCATCATGGAGGAGGCCAGGGACGCCTGCGGGCAGGCGGCCCTGATGGCACCGGGCGACCCGATCCCGTACATCATCGAACTGTCGGTGGCCCGCGGACTGGCGTATCCGCGGGAGGAGTTCGAGCAGCTGTGGCTGAAGATCCTGGACCGCGCCCCGGCCCACATGGGCGCACACCTCGCGGCCCTGCACTACTGGTGCGAGAAGTGGCACGGTTCGCGTGAGCTGGCGTACTCCTTCGCCGAGGCGGCCGCGGCCCGCGCCCCGCAGGGCTCCCTGTTGGCCGCCATGCCCCTGTTCGCGGTCTTCGAGCACCTCCCCGAGGTGAACCTGGTCAGCGGCCTCTATCAGAGCGAGGTCATCACAAAGGCGATGCATGGCGCGCTGTACGCGGTGCAGGCGGCCCGCCCCGACGATCCGATGCTGGCCCACGTCCGCCATCTGCTGCTCTTCTTCCTGGTCCGCGCCGAGCGCTGGTCGGAGGCCATGAACCAGCTGGTGCAGGTCGACGGTCATGTGGGCGCGCTGCCGTGGACGCTGTCCGCCGATCCGGCGGCGGAGTTCGCCGTCTACCGTGCCCTGGCGGTGGCCGGGTTCGAGGCGAACGGGGGCAGCCCGGCGGCGTTGCCGAACTGACCTCCTCCGGACCGGAGTTGCCGAACTGAACTTCCCCGGACCGGAGTTGCCGTCCCGACCCGCGGTGGCCGACCGGGCCGCGGCAGTGGCCGAGCCCCGGGCCGGCCCGGCCGCGGCGGTGGCCGAGCCCTCCGAGCCCCCCCGAGCCCACCGGACCGGCCCAGGGCGGCGGCCGGGCCGCTCGAACCGCCGCGTTCCGGTGGGGACTTGGCTAGCCCAGCCGCTCCGCCAGGAAGTCCTCCCAGGTGCGTTTGCCCGTGTCCGCGCCCTCCAGGGCGAGGTTGGCGCCGGCCCGGTAGGCGCGCCCCGCCTTACCGGGGATGCGGACCGGCAGCGTCAGGCGTCGGCGCCTGCCGCGCAGGTCGAGGTACGGGCGGGCCAGGTCGGGCAGGTCGTACGGGCGGGGGCCCGCCAGGTCCGGGACCAGGCCCGCCGGGGCGCCAAGGGTCAGGTCCACCAGACGGGCCGCCACCTCGCGGGAGTCGACCGGTTGCAGACGCAGGCCGCCGGGGACCGGCAGGACGGGCGGCTTCGTCAGCTTCTCGACCAGGGTGAAGGCCAGGTCGTGGAACTGGGCCGCGCGCAGCGTCGTCCACGGGATGCCGGACTCGGTGATCGCCCGCTCCGCGTCCGGCTTCGAGCGCAGCCAGGCCAGCGGGACCCGGTCGACGCCGATAACCGGGATGTACACGAGGTGGCGTACACCGGCTGCCGACGCGGCCCGCACCAGGGTGCGGGCCGCCGCGTCGTCGCCCTTGGGGCCGCCCGCCAGGTGCAGCACCGTCCGGGCGCCGGCCACCACCGCCTCGACTCCCTCGCCGGTCAGCAGATCGCCGGTGACATGGGTGATGCCGTCCGCGGACGGCCGGGGCCTGCGGCTGAGGATCCGTACCTCGTGGCCGGTCGCCCCAAGCAGCGGCACGACATGGCCGCCCAGGGTGCCCGTGCCGCCCGTGATCAGGATGGTGACGTTGCCGACGTCGTCATGGCTGCTCCCTCGTCGGGTCGGGTGGAGCCTTCTGCGGGCCCCTCCTGCCGCTATGACCCGCCCCGGCGAGGGAATGTGACAGCGCGTCCCGCTCTGCCGTCCCGACTTTGCTCCCGGCTCAGCCTCCGCTGCCGTACGGCCTGGTGAGGATCTCCAGGTTGTGGCCGTTGGGATCCTCGAAGTACGTGCCGCGGCCGCCGTCGTTGGTGTTGATCTCCCCGGGGCGGTGGTGCGCCGGGTCGGCCCAGAAGGTGAGTCCGGCGTCCTCGATGCGGGCGAAGATCGCGTCGAAGTCCTCTTCGGAGACGAGGAACGCATAGTGCTGCCGACTGATGGCGCCGGTCGTCTCCATGAAGTCCAGGGTCACGCCGTTGGGTATCTCGACGGGTGCGAACGGACCGAAGTCGGGGCTCACTCGGAGCCCCAGGATGTCGGCGAGGAACTTGGCCGATGCCTGCTTGTCCCGCGCGGCGACGATGGTGTGGTTCAAGTTCACGGTCATCGTAGAGACCTCCTCGTAACCAACATACTCCGACGCAAGTTAAGGACAGGCTTACCTTTTTCAGCCGACCGGGCCCGCTCGGACCGTGCCGGATCAGAGGGTGGCGGGGTCGATCACGAACCGGTACCGCACATCGCCGGCCAGGACGCGCTCGTACGCCTCGTTGATCTCGTCGGCGCGGATCAGTTCGATCTCGGCGCCCAGACCGTGCCCGGCGCCCAGACCGTGCCCGGCGCAGAAGCCGAGCACCTCCTGGGTTTCCGGGATGCCGCCGATGCTGGAGCTGGTGGGGCTGCCGGGCCTCGGACGGCACCGTCTGGTGCCCGGTGACGGCGACCGGTCGGTGGTCGCCCGTCACACGGAACCGGACTGCGCGTCAGCGGAGGCCCTACGTCTCCCACTCGGCCGGGGCCGGGACGCCGCCCCCGTGCCGTCGTCGTCGTGACAGCGCGCAGGGGCATGACGGACCGGGTCCGCCATGCCCCTGCCGGATGCGGCTACTTGCCGTAGTACGCGTTGTAGATCGAGATCGTCGACTTGTTGCCCTTCTTGTCGGCGATCTTGGCGTGGAAGGAGACGGCCTTCCCCTTGGCCGGGTTCTTCACGGTGATCTTGCCGTCCTTGACGTCGACCTTCTTCCAGGTCTGGCCGTAGTCGTACGACACGTACACCGCGAGGGACTTCAGGTTGCGGCCCGCGGCCGCGCCCTCGACGGTGACCGGGAAGGTGACCTTCTGGTCGGCCGTGACGCGGCTGTCGAGGCCGGTCTTGGCGTTGAAGCGGAGGGTGGAGGCCGGGAGCTTGGCCAGATTGCCGCCGGTCGGCTTCTTCGAGCGGAAGGTCCAGCTCGCGTCGATCCGGGTGGAGGCGGCGGCGACCTTGACGCTCCGCTTCACCGAGGTGGTCAGCTTGTACTCGGCGTCACCGGAGGGCACCTTGAAGAGCTTCTCGCCGAAGAGCGGGTCGTCGTTGGAGCCCACCTTGGTGCTGCCCCGGTACAGGGTGGTGTTCACCGAGGTGAACACCGAGGAACCGGCGTTCTTCGCGCCGTCCGCGAACAGCGGCAGCATGCCGTAGATCTGGTTGCCGTCGCGGAACAGGCCGAAGTCGGCGCCGAGGTGCGGCCCGAACACCGCGGTGTTGACGGTCTTCGAGTAGCTCTGGCCGGCCTTGAAGTTCTGCGGCGCGCCCAGCGTGTAGAACGCCTCGGGAACCGGGAAGCCCTCCTCGTCGGTGCCGCCGTCCTGCTCGTAGTCCAGCTCCCACTGCACGCCGCCCTGCGCGGACAGGTGCAGGGTGCGGGTGCCGGGCGCGGACTGCGCGAGGCTGATGGAGGAACCGCCGGAGCCGCCGGGCAGCCAGCCGACCGCGCCGATCACGCCCTGCTTGCCGCTCGCCGCCGCACCCATGGCGACCTTCACCGTGGCCAGTTCGGACGCCTTGTAGTGCTTGGTGTAACCGGTGGCGAGCTGCTTGACGGAGCTGCCGCGGGTGATGTCGTACTGCTCCTTGGCGCCCTTGCTCCAGTGCCCGTCCCACTGCTGGTACAGCGAGCCGTCGGTGATCTGCGGGCCGAGACCGGCGCTGTGGAAGTTCTCGTATGTGTCCAGGAACCATCCGTAGCCGTAGGCGTTGTCGCCGACCGTGATGTCGAACCCGGGCATGGCGAACTCGGACCGGGCGGCGGCGTCGGGCACGGTGATGTCCACCGGCTTGGCCGTGCGCGCGTCCAACGTGACCGTCTGGTTCTTGGTGACGCTCAGCTTCGGCTGCGCGATCCAGTCCATGCCCTTGGTGGCGTCCTCCGGGTCGACGTAGACCGCGGAGTCGAGGATGTACGTGCCCTTGGGCGCGCGCACCTTCACCGTGCCGGAGGCGTCGTACGGGGCGAGCCCCTGGCCGTTGGCCAGGCCCGAGACACCGTTCAGATTGACGGTGTAGTCCGGGGCCGGCTTGCCGTCCCGCCCGATGAACTTCAGGGTGAGGTCATACGATTCGATCTCGCGCTGCACCGCGGCGGCCGTGCGCACGCTCTGCCCGCCGCCGGTCGCCGTCACATACGCCGAGTAGGCGCCGTCGAGGCTGCCGCCCAGCCGGGTGTTCACGGTCAGGTCGACCGAGGCCGTGCCGTCCGCGGGGACGGTCACCTTGGTCGCGCCGAGCGTGAAGAAGCCCGCCGGGGCCGCCTGGCCCTTGGGGTTGGTGGCGGTGGCGGCCAGGTCGAGCGTGACGTCCTTGTCGCCGAGGTTGCGGTACGTCAGCTGCTTGGTGACCGGCTGGTCGTCGGTGTGCGGCCACTGCTGGGTGCCGAAGCTCAGCGACACCGGTTCGGCGATCACGGACTGCTTGACGGCCTTGTCGACCTGGATGCGGCCCGAACCCTGCTGGAACGGCGTGTATGTGCCGCCCTTGGTGGAGCCGGTCAGGGCGCCCTTCAGCTCGGTGTAGCCCCAGTCGGGGTGCTGCTGCTTGAGGAGCGCGGCGGCGCCCGCGACATGCGGGGTGGCCATCGACGTACCGGAGATGGTCAGGTAGCCGGGCGGTTTCTGGCCGACCTCCTGGTCGATGACGCTGCCCGGGGCCGCGGCGGCGGTGATGTCGACGCCGGGCGCGGTGACATCGGGCTTGATGGCGCCGTCGCCGTTGCGCGGCCCGGTGGAGGAGAAGTCGGCCAGGGCGTCCTTGTCGTCGACGGCGCCGACGGTGAGCGCGGCGTCCGCGCTGCCCGGTGAACCGACCGACTGGGGGCCCTCGTTGCCCGCGGCGATCGCGAACAGGACACCCTGCTGCGCGGAGAGCTTGTTGACCTCGGCCTCAAGCGGGTCGATCTCGGGGGTGTCGTAGCCGCCGAGGCTCAGGTTGATGACGTCGGCGCCCTGCTGGGCCGCCCACTCCATGCCGGCCAGGATGCCGGAATCGTCGCCGAAGCCGGTGTCGTCCAGCACCTTGCCGTTGAGGATCTTGGCGTCGGGGGCGACACCCTTGTACGTGCCGCCCGACTTGGCGCCGGTGCCGGCCGCGATGGAGGCGACGTGCGTGCCGTGGCCGTAGTGGTCGGTGGCGTCGGCGGCCGAGGTGAAGTTCTTGGACTCGACAACCTGGTTCTTCAGGTCCGGGTGGGTCGCGTCGACGCCGGTGTCCAGGACGGCGATCTTGACGCCCTTGCCGGTGTAGCCGGCCGCCCACGCGGTCGGGGCGCCGATCTGCGGCACGGACTTGTCGAGGCTGGCCTTGCGGACGCCGTCGAGCCAGACGTGCGCGATACCGGCGGCGGACCGGTCGCCGCTGGTGAGGGCGGACCACAGGGCCGGGGTGTCCTTGACCGGGGTCTGCACCGCGTCCGCGTTGAGGGACTTCAGGCTGTGCCGCAGGGTGCCCGCGTCCCGGACGTCGGACTTGGCCGCGGTGGCCGCACCGCGGTAGCCGACGATGACCTTCAGGCCGTTGCGCTGCGCCTTGCGGGTGGCGGCCTTGTTGAGTTCGGTGACGTCGAACAGCCGCTTGTCCAGCGTGCCGGAGGCGACCAGACGGGCCGCGTCGGCGGGTATGACCAGGGTGTGCCCCGCGGCCTTGCGGATCTCGAAGGGTATGTGCTCGCGTCCCTTGGCACGGTCCAGGCCGACGACCCGGCCCTTGTCGTCGACGGCGATCCGGTCGCCGGTGATCAGGGTGACGCGGTGCTTGCCCGTGAGCGAGGAGGCGGCGGCCGCGCTCCGCTGCTCGGGCTTCGCCGATGCCGGGCTGGTCATTCCCGCGGCGAGGGCGACGGCAGCGGCGGTGGCCACGGTGGCCGCCGCCGCTCTTTTGACTTGTCTGCGCAAGACTCCCCCAGGGAGATGGAGTACCGGGCGAATTCCCCGTTCACCCGACCGGGGGACATCCCGTACGCATGCACGCCAACCCCCCGGAACATGCAGTATGCCGGGGGGTGATCAGCGGACTCAAGAGATGAGAGAAGGGTAAGAAGCGCACCCGGAAAGTGTTACGACGCGGCCGGAACACCGTTACGAAACCGCGCGGTTGAACGCCCGCGCCCGGTGTTATATGGCCCGGCCGACTCGGTGCCATACGGCCCCGTTGGCCCGGTGCCATACGGCCCCGTTGGCTCGATGCTGTACGGCCCCGTTGGCTCGGCGCTGTGCGGTCCCGGCTGGGTCAGCCGCCGGTGTTCTCCTTCACCGTGATCTTTCCCTTGCGGAGGGTCGCGAGACGCGGGGCCTTTCGCGCGATCGAGGAGTCGTGGGTGACCATGATGAACGTCAACTCGTACTCCTTCCACATGCGTTCGAGTACGTCCATGATCTCGTCGCGCATGCCCTCGTCGAGGTTGCCGGTGGGCTCGTCGGCGAGCAGCACCTTCGGCCGCTTGACGAGCGCCCGGGCGATGGCGACGCGCTGCTGCTGGCCGCCGGACATCTCGGACGGCAGATGTCCGAGCCGCTCGCCGAGTCCGACCGACTTCAGTGCCTCCGCGGCCCGTTCGCGCCGGTCCTTGGTCTTCACGCCGAGCGGGACGAGCGCGGTCTCGACGTTCTCCTGCGCGGTCAGCGTCGGGATCAGGTTGAAGGACTGGAAGACGAAGCCGATGTTCTCGCCGCGCACCCGGGTCAGCCGCGCCTCGGGCAGCGTGGCCAGGTCGACGCCGTCGAGGACTACCGCTCCTGAGCTGGGCCGGTCCAGGCCGCCGAGCATCTGCAGCAGCGTCGACTTGCCGCCGCCGGTGGGGCCCTGGATGACCAGCCGGTCACCGTCCCCGATGGTCAGGTCGACACCGTCGAGGGCGTGCACGGCGTCCTTGCCGCGCGAGTAGTGCTTGGTGACGCCGGTGAGTTCGTACATGGGTGGAACAACTCCTGGATCGCGTCTGAGGGTTGGGTCGGTGGGCCGGGCCGTCGGCCGGCGATGCGTCTACTCGACCCGGCGCAACGCGTCCGCGGGACGCAGCCGCGACGCCCGCCACCCGCCGAACGCGCCCGCGATCAGTCCGCCGGCCACGGCCAGGGCGACCGCCAGGGCGATGGTGGTGACGCTGACCGGCGCGGTGAGCGCGACCTCCAGGGACTTCGCGGTCTGCCGGCCGGGACCGCCCGTGAAGGCGCCGCCGCCCCCGCCGCCGGGGCCGCCGACCGTCCGGCCGCCGGCACTGCCGAGCTGCGCTTGCAGGGTCGGGCTGATCGCGGTGACGACATAGGCGCCCGCGAGGCCGGCCGCGATGCCGAGGGCGCCGCCGACCAGTCCGTTGACGACGGCCTCGCCGACCACCTGCCGGGTCACCCGGCCCGACTTCCAGCCCAGCGCCTTGAGCGTGCCGAACTCGCGCACCCGCCGCGAGACGGCGGAGGAGGTGAGCAGGCCGGCCACCAGGAACGCGGCCACCAGCACCGCGATCGACAGCCACTTGCCGACGCTGGTGGCGAGGCCGGAGGCGGTGGACAGCGAACCGGAGACGGTCTTGGCGAGGTCCGCGGAGGTGGTGACGGTCGTACCCGAGACGTTCTTCTGGATGGCGCTCTTGACGGCGTCGATCTGCTGTGAGTCGGCCGCCTTGACGTAGATGGTGGTGACCTTGTCCTTCTGGTCCGCCAGCGTCTGCGCCTGCTTGAGCGGCAGGTACAGGTTGGCCGCCGAGTCACCGCTGTCGGCGGTGGCGATGCCGATCAGCTCGTACTTGATGCCCTTGACGGTGACGGTGCCGCCGACCTTGTACTTCTTCTCCTTGGCGTACGCGGAGTCGGCCACGACGACCTTGGCGTCGGTCTCGGTGGTCCTGAAGGTGCGGCCGCTGGTGATCTTCGAGGAGGTCAGCGGGCCGAGCCCGGTCTGGGTGACGTCGGTGCCGTAGACCGTGTACTGGTTGATGTCGAAGTCGGCGCCGCCGCCGCGGACCTCGCCCTGCGGCTGGCCGCTGCCGCCTTCCGTCCCGCCGCCGGGCATGCCGCCGCCCTGCTGGTCCTGCTGGAACTGGCCGCGGGTGAACTGGCCGCTGACCTTGAACACAGTGAGGCTGAGCCCGCCGACGGCGTTCGACACGCCCTTCTGGTCGCCCACCTCGGCAACGGTCGAGGAGGCCAGCGTGCTGAAGCCCTGCACCATGACCCGGTCGCTGCTCTGCGTCGAGTCGTCGTCGTTGGTGCGGGCGTCGAACTGGAAGCGCGGGCGCTGCGAGCCGCTGGTGTTCGGATCCGACGCCTTGGTGACGGTCATGTCCGTCCCGAGGCCGTAGAGCGACTGGAGGACCTTGTCCTGTGCCTTCCCCATGCCGTTGGACACGGAGTTGACGACGATGACGAGCGCGATGCCCAGCGCAAGACCGGAGGCGACGACCAGGGCCGCCTTTCTACGGCGGCGCAGTTCGCGCCGCAGGTAGGTGAAGAACATGGCCGCAAACTAGGGACGGACCGTGATGACTGCATAAGGCCGAAATAAGAGAAACATGAGAAGGCGTGCCAGGGTTCCGCGACGCCTTTGACCGGCCCCCGGAAACGACCGATGCCGCCCCCGGGGGCCGGGGGCGGCATCGGTCACGCGGTGGGGCGGCATCGGCTGCGGCTCGGACGGCCGAACCCGCCTTCCGGGCTCAGACGGCCGAACCGGCCTTCCACTGGGCCCAGTCCAGGTTCCAGCCGTTGAGGCCGTTGTCCGGGGCGACGGTCTTGTCACCGGTGTTCTTGACGACCACGACGTCACCGATGATCGAGTCGTTGTAGAACCACGAGCCCGCCGTGTTCGGGTCGTTGGCGCCCTTGGTGTCGGACAGACCGACGCAGCCGTGGCTGGTGTTCACGGCGCCGAAGATGGACTTCGCGCCCCAGTAGTTGCCGTGCACGAAGGTGCCGGAGTTGGTGAGACGGATGGCGTGCGGCACGTCCTTGATGTCGTACTCGCCCTTGCCGTCGTCGTCGGTGAAGCCCACGGTCGCGCCGTTCATGCGCGTCTCCTTGAACTTCTCGGACATCACCATGATGCCTTCGTAGGTCTTGTTGTCGGGCGAACCGGCGGAGATCGGGATGGTCTTGACGGTCTTGCCGTTGTGCGTGACCTTCATCTGCTTGGTCTGCGCGTCGACGTAGGAGACCTGGTTGCGGCCGATGTGGAAGGAGACCGTCTTCTGCTGCACGCCGTAGACGCCGCTCGCGCCCTCGACACCGTCGAGGTCCAGCTTCAGGGTGACGGTGGAGTTCTCGGTCCAGTACTCCTGCGGGCGGCAGTCCATGCGGTTGGCGTTGAACCAGTGGCAGACGACCTCCTGGCCGCCGCTGGAGGTGACGGTGATGCCCTTCTGGACGGCGGCCTTGTTGGTGATCGCCTTGTCGAAGGTGATCGACACGGGCATGCCGACGCCGACGGTGGAACCGTCCTCCGGGGTGAAGCTGCCTATGAAGCTGTTGGCCGGGGAGACCGTGGTGAAGGACGCGTTCTCGTGGGCGACGCGGCCCTGAGAGTCCTTGGCCTCGGCGGCGACCTTGTAGGTGGTGGAGCGCTCCAGCTGGGCGTCGGGCTTCCAGCTCGTCCGGTCGGCGGAGAGCTTGCCCTGGACGTCCTTGCCGTCGGCCGTCGTCATCGTCACGTTCGTGAGGCTGCCCTTGGCCACCGTGACAGCGGCGGAATTGTTGATGGAGGCGTTGTTCGAGCCGTCCTTGGGGGTGATCGTGATCTGGGCCACGGACGACTTCTCGGCCGCCGCCTCGTCGACCTTGGCCTGCGAGGTGTCCTTGCCGCCCTTGCCGCCCTCGGCCTTGGCATCGCCGCCGGAACACCCGGTCAGCACCAGCACACCACCGAGCAGAGCGGACGCGGTCAGCAGACCCCTGCGCCGCTTACTGTCCGTAATCACACGTTTCTCCATCGTTGCCGATTCCGCGATTACCCCGAGAACCCCGTTAAGAGCTTTCAACGCTACGACCGTTTCGTCCCGTTCCACACCCTTCAGATGTGTGGGGCACACCACGTTCGCCGGAGCAGGTGGTGCGAGCATCGGTCCGTGCGCCCTGTGAGACGACGAAACCCCGGACGGCGGTTGCCGTCCGGGGTCATGAATTCCCCGGAACGCTCAGCCCTTGCCGTCCTCTTCTTCGTCGTCGCCGTCGCCATCATCCTCGTCAAGGTCCCAGTCCGGCGAATCCGGGTCGTACTCGATCCGCTCGCTCGACCAGGACGCCTGCTGGAGTTCGACCCCCGGCACCTCGCTGACCAGGGCGAACGGGTCGACGAGATAGGCAAGGGCCTCCGCGGTGTCTTCCGTCACAGCGTCCTCGGCGTGCGCGCGTTCCGCGTCCGGCATCTCCGGATCGTCGGCGACCCGGCGCACCGCGGCCTTGGTCACGGCGTCCGCGTCCTCCACTTCGAGGACCAGCTCCACCCGAAGGCGTACAAAACGTGATGTCTCTGGAGTGCTCATGGCGGGAGCGTACGACCGAATCCTCTCGTGACTTTCCCGTGACCCGCGACTTTCACTAACATCGCCTCGCAGGGCCAATTCGCCAGCGCCACAAGGGGGATCGATATTCCGTGTCATCCGCTCGCCGTCCGCTGCTGACCGCCGCCGCCGCGGCCGCCCTGCTGGGCGCCCTGTGGTTCGTCCCGTCCGCGAACGCGACGCCCGAGGCCCCGGCGAGAACGGAGTCCCTGGCGACCCAGATCACCCAGCAGGCCCGAGCCGTGACCGCGGCGGACACGCAGACCGCGGACGGCTCGACAGACGTCTCGACGGACGGCGTCGAGTTGGCCGACACCGGCAGCTTCGACACCACGCCGTACGTCGTCGGCGGCACCGCGCTCCTCGCCCTGGGCGCCGGTTTCGTGGGCTACTCGGTACGCCGTGAACGGCTCGGTTTCTAGGCCCGCCTGACGGGTTTTTGACCAGACCTTGCAGCGACACAGGGTGCCCGCCGGAAGCCCGCCGTCGGCTACCGCCGGGAGCCCGGCCGGCCGCCGGGAGCCCGGCCGCGATGACGAAGGTGCCCGCCGGTCAGGGCTCCGTCGTCGGCTACCGCAGCGGCCCGGTGACCGCCTCCACCGCGGCGATGAGCCCCCCGCCGCGCACGAACGCGTCCGCCGCCGCCAGATCGGGCGCCAGGAACCGGTCCGGACCGGGACCCCGCACCCCCGCCGCCCGTACCGCCTCGATGACCGCCTGCGACGCGGGCGCCGGTGCCATCCCCTCGCGCAGTTCGATGGCCCGGGTCGCGGCATACAGCTCGACGGCGATGACCCGGCCGAGGTTGTCCACGGCGGTGCGCAGCTTGCGCGCGGCCGACCAGCCCATGGACACATGGTCCTCCTGCATGGCGGAGGACGGGATGGAGTCCGTCGAGGCCGGTACGGCGAGCCGCTTCATCTCGCTGACCAGGGCCGCCTGGGTGTACTGGGCGATCATGAGCCCGGAGTCGACACCGGCGTCGTCCGCGAGGAACGGCGGCAGGCCGTGGCTGCGGTTCTTGTCGAGCAGCCGGTCGGTGCGGCGCTCGGCGATGGACGCGAGGTCGGCGGCGGCGATGGCGAGGAAGTCGAGGACATAACCGACCGGCGCGCCATGGAAGTTGCCGTTGGACTCGACCCTGCCTCCCCCGGCGCCGAAGGGCCCCGAGGTGCCCCCGGGGAGCACGACGGGATTGTCGACGGCCGAGGCGAGTTCCCGCTCGGCGACCAGACGCGCGTGCGCGACGGTGTCCCGCCCGGCGCCCGCGACCTGCGGGGCGCAGCGCACCGAGTAGGCGTCCTGGACGCGGGGCGCCTCGTAGGGGATGGCGGTCCCCCCGGCATGGGCGGCGCCGGCCATCCGCGGCACCCCGGTGAGCTGGGAGCCCTTGAGCACGGCGAGCATATTGGCGGCGCTCGCGGCCTGGCCGGGGTGCGGCCGGATGGCGTGCAGTTCGGGTGCGAGCACCTTGTCCGTGCCGAGCAGCGCCTCCAACGACAGGGCCGCGGTGACATCGGCGGACTTGTAGAGGGTGTCGAGGTCGGCGAGGGCCATGATCAGCATGCCGAGCATGCCGTCGGTGCCGTTGAGAAGGGCGAGCCCCTCCTTCTCGCGCAGTTCGACGGGCCGCACGCCGTGCTCGGCGAGCAGCTCGCCCGCGGGCCGGACGGTCCCGTCGGGCCCCTCGGCGTCACCCTCGCCCATGAGGGTCAGCGCGCAGTGGGACAGCGGGGCCAGGTCGCCGGAGCAGCCGAGCGAACCGTACTCGTGGACGACCGGGGTGATCCGCGCGTTCAGCACGTCGGCCATGGTCTGCGCGACCTCGGGCCGCACGCCCGTGTGTCCCGAGCAGAGGGTCCGCAGCCGCAGGAACATCAGGGCCCGTACGACCTCCCGCTCCACCCGCGGACCCATGCCGGCGGCGTGCGAGCGGACGATGTTGCGCTGTAGTCGGGCGCGGAGTTCCGGGCCGATGTGCCGGGTCGCCAGGGCACCGAAACCGGTGCTGACGCCGTACACCGGATCCGGCTCGGCCGCCAGGGCGTCCACGATCTCGCGGGCCGCCGCGAGCGCCGCCACCGCCTCCGGCGCCAGCACGACCCGGGCGTCGCCGCGCGCCACGGCGAGGACGTCGGACGCGGTGACGCCGGACGTTCCCACCACCACAGTATGCATATCCATATTCAGGAGCGTACGCATTGAATGTCATGGTGTCACTAGTGGAGACCGGGTTCACCCCTTACCCATGGGGCACCGCGAGGGAACGCTCCGATTACCCATCGGGCACCGCGAGGGAACGCTCCGCGGACCGCCGTCGACCCCACCGCCTCACGGCCGACGACCGTCTCACGGCCGGGCCAGCACCTCACGGTCGGCGGCCGCGGAAGCGGCGCCGTTCGGCCCGCGCGGGCGACGGCTCGTCGGCGAGGCGCACGACCGGGTCGTCCGGACCCTCCCGCCCGGCGACGACCGGCCGGTCCGCGCGCACCGCCTTGGCCCGGTACTGGGCCGCGTCCGCGAGCCGGAACAGCCGGCGCGCGGAACGCACCGGACCGATCGCGTCCGCGGTGGACGCAACCCCGCACGCGACCCCCTCGCCCAGCTCCAACTCCGCGGCCCGACGGCACAGTTCGTCCGCGGCCTTCACCACGTCGTCGGCCGGCGGCCCGACCGCGAGCAGACAGAACTCGTCGCCGCCCAGACGGGCCGCGAGGGCACCCGGCAGCATCGCCCCGCACAGCGACAGCACGGAGCCGAAGCGTTCCAGGAGACGGTCGCCGACGGCGTGCCCGCGGGTGTCGTTGACCCGCTTGAGCCCGTTGAGGTCGCAGACGACGAGGCTCACCACCACGCCCTCCGCGCGGTGCCGCTCGATCGCCTCGTCGAGCCGCATGTCGACGGCCCGGCGGTTGGCGAGCCCGGTGAGCGCGTCGGTGTACGCCAGCCGCCGGGCCTCCTCCAGCTGCTCGGTCTGCGCGATCCCGGCGGCGACGACCGCGGCCAGCACGGTGGCGAAGTCGGCGTCGGCCCGGCCGAAGACCGGCGCCCCGGTGGCGCGGGCCACATACAGTTCGCCCCAGGCCCGGCCGTGCAGCACGACCGGCGCGACCACGCAGCAGCCGCGACCGCGGCGGCGCAGCGCGGTGACCCGCCGGTGGAAGTAGCCGGGACGACCGGCCGCGGTCCCCTCCGCGGTCTCCACCCAGGCGTGCGGACCGCCGCCGAGCGCCCACCGCTCGTGCAGGAACTCGGTGATCTCGGGGAACTGGTGCACGGGATAGGTCTCGTTCTCCGGGAACTCCTCCTCGTCCGGAGCCCGCTCCCCCACGTTCACCAGGACCCGCAGCCGGCCCCGCTCTCGCTCCCACACCGACAGCGCGGCGAAGCTCCCGTCCAGCGCCCGGCAGGCACCGCTCGCCGCCGCCCGCCAGGACTCCGCCGGAGTGTGGGCCGCCGCCATCCCCTGGGCCAGCGCCACGACGGCCGCCAGCCGCTTGTCCTCACCCATCACTCCAGGTTAGGGACGTTTGGTATGAACGGGGACATTGGTGCGCCGAACAGGTGCCCCCGGGGAGCGACAGATGTCTCCAACGAAAGGCGCGGCAGGTCCGTCGAAGGGCACGGCACGTCCACCGAAGAACGCGCGTCCGTCGAAGCGCGCGGCAGGTCCGCGAAGAGCGGGGCACGTCCGTCGAAGGGTGCAGCACGTATCGAAGAGCGCGGCACGTCCGTCGAAGGGTGCAGCACGTATCGAAGAGCGCGGCACGTCCGTCGAAGGGTGCAGCACGGCCATCGAATGGCGCGGCACCTCCGTCGAGGGCCTCGCGCCGGTCACTCCCCCGGCCACTGGGGCGTCCGCTTCTCGTTGAACGCCGCGACCCCCTCCGCCCGGTCCCCGGAGAACGCCACCGAGCGCCAGGCCGCGTCCTCGACCTCCAGTCCGGCCCGCAGGTCAAGGCCGTGCCCGAGCCGCAGCGCCCGCTTGGCCGCGCGCAGACCGACCGGCGAGTTGCCCGCGATCCGGTCCGCCAGCGCGAGGGCCTCCTCGCGGTCCCGGCCCTCGTCCACCAGTTGGTCCACCAACCCCAGTTCCCGCGCCTCGGCCGCCGCCACCCGCCGCGCCGAGAAGACCAGCTCGGCGGCCCGCGCGGCGCCGACCCGGCGGGGCAGCAGCTGGGTACCGCCGCCGCCCGGAATGACCCCCACGGACACCTCCGGCAGCCCGACCACGGCCGTACTGTCGGCCACGATCAGATCGCAGGACAGCGCCAGCTCGAAGCCGCCGCCCAGCGCGAAGCCGTGCACGGCGGCGATCGTCGGCATGGGCAGCTCCAGTACGCCGGTGTAGGCGCTCCGCGCGACGGGCCGCTGCCGCACCAGGTCCGCGTCGCTGAAGGAGTTCCGCTCCTTGAGGTCGGCCCCGACGCAGAACGCGCGCTCGTGCGACGAGGTCAGCACCACCACCCGTACGTCCCGGTCGGCGGCGAGCGCGGCACAGGCGGCCGCGATGCAGCGGGCCATCTCCGTGGACACGGCGTTCATGGCCTTGGGCCGGTCCAGCACCAGCTCCACGACGTGGTCGTGCCGCCGCACCAGCACGGACTCCCCGAACCGCTGCTCGCTCATGACACCCTCCTGTTAACGCGGGTTAACCCCCCGACGGCCCGATCATCGCAGCCGGGCCCCACCGGGGAAAGGGGCGCCCCGGAAGCCCTCGTTCGAGTGACAATCCCCCGACTCCCCATCGACAGCCCGAGCGAGCGCATAGCGTGCGCTCCGCCACGGCGCATCGGGGGGCGCGAGCGGGGAGGGATCGCGATGACGCAGACGCACAGGTGCAAGCGCACGCCCACGGATACATCCGATGCGTCGGCGATATCAGACACGCCAGATGCATCTCGTACCGCACACACAACCGACGCATCGGACTCACCGGGGCCGACGAAATCGACGACCACATCGGAGTCTGCGGGGCCACCAACGGACACATCGGAGTCTGCGGGACCGGCGGATACACCGGGCTCGGCGGACGCACCGGAATCGGCAGACTCAGCGGGTTCGGGAGCGATGGGCCCTGCGGGCTCATCGGCGTCAGCGGGGTTGGCGGACGCACCGGAATCGACAGGCTCATCCGGGACGGCGGGCACGACGGACACGACTGACTCGGCGGGGTCGGCAGGCGCCTTGAGGACTGCGGAGTCGGCGGACACCTTGGGGTCGGTGGGTGCCTTGGGGTCGGTGGGTGCCTTGGGGTCGGTGGGTGCCTTGGGGTCGGTGGGGACCGGGGGCGATGTGGGGGTGGGGCCTCGTGAGCGGCGGGGGCGGCATCGTCGGCGGCGGCCGGGCAGGGTTCTGGTGGCTGTCGGCGGGCTCGTGCTGGCCGTCGGCGTGCTGAGCCTCGTCAGGATCGCGCCCGAGTCATCGGTCGGCGGCCCCGGCACCGCGGAGGCGGAACCCCGGACGGGTCCGGCCGCCACCGCCGACCGGTCGACGCACACGGCCGCCACGGTTGGCACGGTTGGCACCATCCCGACGGGCCCGCCGTCGGCGGCCTCCGCACAGGGCGGGGTCGACGGCTCTCCCGTCCCGGATGCCCCGGCCCGCTCCGCCACGGCGACTCCGGGACGTACGCCGACCACCGGCACACCCCCGCGGGCGGACGCCCCCGGCGCCACCCGGCCGCCGACGGCCACCGCGAGCGCCACGCCACGGCCCACGCCCACCCCGGCACCCGGCCGAACCTCGGCCGCACCCGCGCCCGTGCCCGCACCCGCCCCGTCTCCGACCCCGACGCCGGACCGACCGGGAGGGGTGTGCCTGCCGATCCTCGGCCTGTGTCTCGACCTGTCGCCGGCCGGAGGCTCGTGACGGCCTCCCGTTCCCGTCAGGATCCGCCGTCGCGCCGGGTGAGCAGCCAGGGCTCGACCACACCGAGTCCGCGGACCGGGCGCTGCCACATCGGCTGGAGCGCGAAGCGGTACGTCGGCGGCTCCTCGCCCTCCTTCTCGGCGGCCGCCGCGGCCTCGGCCGCCTCCGCCTCGGAGGCGGGCGCCTCACCGGTGCGGATCAGCTCCTCGGCGAACGCGCTGTCCACGAGCACGGCGTCGCGCGGTGCTATCGAGGTCAGCCGGGCGGCCAGGTTCACCGTCGTACCGAAGACATCACCCATCCGGGTGGTCACCGTGCCGAACGCCATGCCGACGCGCAGCTCGGGCATGGTCTCGTCGTGCGCCATCGTCTCGATGAGCCGCAGCGCGATCTCGGCGGCGGTGCCCGCGTCGTCGGCGGCGTACAGCACCTCGTCGCCGAGGGTCTTGATGAGCCGGCCGCCGCGGGCGGCGACCAGGTCGGCGGCGGTCGTCTCGAACGCCTCGACCAGCTCGCCGAGTTCCTCCTCCTCCATCCGGCGGGTCAGCCGGGTGAACCCGACGAGGTCGGCGAAGGCGACCGCGAGCCGCCGGTCCACCATCTCCTCGTCGTCACCGGCCTGCACGACCCGGCCGGTGGCCGCGGCCAGCTGGCGGCGCCAGACGTAGACCAGGAACTCCTCCAATTCGGGCAGGAGCAGCTCGATCAGCGGATAGGTGACCTCCGTGCGGGTCATGCCCGGTTCCGGCGGCTCGGTCAGCCCCTCCAGGAAGGAGTCGATCTGCCATTCGGCCAGTCGGGCGGTGGTCTGCCCGGTGGACCGGGCCACCTGCACGGCCATGGCCTCGCTCAGCAGGCCCGCCTCGACCAGGCCTGCGAGGCGGCGCAGCGCGAGCACGTCGGCCTCGGTGAGGGCCTTGGCCTGGCCGATGTCGGCGAAGCCCATGGCCCGCCAGAAGCGCGAGGCCAGCTCCATGGAGACGCCGGCGCTGCGGGCCGCCTGAAAAGGGGTGTAGCGCCGCTCGGCGCCCAGGATGAGCGTTTCCAGCCGCAGGGCGAGCGGGTCCTCGCCGGTGTCGGCGCCTTGGGGGTCCTCGCGGTCGAACGGAGCCGAGGCTGGGGGAAGGTCCACCCGGCCGTCCGCGTCCGCGCCGGAGCCCGTGTCGTCGACGGTCACGCCTGCTGCCCTTCCGATCTGCCGCGGTCACGTATCGACCGGCCTCAACTCTACGGCAGGTGTGCGCCAGCTCACTCCGTTCGGTTTGGCGGGGGGCTTGCTGGTCGGTGCCGGGCGGCTTGCAGCCGGCTTGCCTCTCCGGCCCCCGCATCCAGTCTGGGGCCGGGGGGCGCCGTACGCAGCCGCGGGGCCGTTGTGGCTGGTCGCGCAGTTCCCCGCGGGGCACGCCTCCGCGAGCGGCAGCGGACAAGGCCACCCACGGCCCGGGGCCACACACCGCCGTACACAACCGCAGGACCGTCGTAGCTGGTCGCGCAGTTCCCCCCGCCCCTATGAGGCACGTTTTCGCGAACGCCAGCCAGCAGAGCCAAGCCCCGCAACAGTCCGAGGCCACACAACAGCCCGGAGCCACACACCGCCGTACACAGCCACAGGGCCGTCGTGGCTGGTCGCACAGTTCCCCCCGCCCCTATGAGGCACGACCCCGTGAGTCCCCGCGGCCCCGCGGGGCATGCCGCCGCGAGTCCCCGCGGCACTGTTGGCTGGGCGAGTCATGAGGCGCGGGTGCGCTCACGCGGGGCGTAGGTGCACGATGTCGCCCGCGCCCACCGGCTCCTGGATGCCCTCCGCCGTTGCGATCACCAGGCGTCCGTCGCCGTCCAGCGCCACGGCCTCGCCCACGACGGCCCGGTCGCCCGGCAGCTCCGCCCGCACGGTACGGCCCAAGGTGGCGCAGCCCGCCGCATACGTCTCCTGCAGACCGCTGGCCAAGGGATCGCCGCCGGCCGAGCGCCAGCGGCCGTACCAGTCCTCCAGCGAACGCAGCATCGCCCGCAGCAGCGGGTCACGGTCCGTGGTCACGGCCCCGGCCAGCGACAGCGACCCGGCCTGCGGCGTCGGGAGTTCCGCGGCCCGCAGGGTGACGTTGACGCCGACGCCGACGACCACGCCGTCCTCCCCGGCCCGCTCCGCGAGAATGCCGCCGGCCTTGCGTTCCTCGCCGCGCACGGTGACCAGCAGGTCGTTGGGCCACTTGAGCGCCGTGTCGACGCCCGCGGCCCGGGACAGCCCGGTGGCCACCGCGACGCCCGTGAGCAGCGGCAGCCAGCCCCAGCGGGCCACCGGCACCTCGGCCGGGCGCAGCAGCACCGAGAAGAAGAGCCCGGAGCGGGCGGGCGCCGTCCACCGGCGGTCCAGCCGGCCCCGGCCCTGCGTCTGCTCCTCGGCGACGAGCACCGCGCCCTCCGCCAGGTCGCCCGCCGCGGCCCGGGCCACCAGGTCGTCGTTGGTGGAGCCGGTGCGCTGCACGACCTCCACCTCGGTCCACAGGCCGCCCTCACGCACCAGCCCGCGGCGCAGCGCCGTGCCGTTGAGGGGCGGGCGGTCCAGGTCGGACCAGCGGTTGTCGTTCGCGTCTGCTGGATCTCGCGGCGTCATGCAAGCCACCCTAGGTGTGGTAAACACCGCACTGCCGACCGATGGGGCCGCCGCTACGCTGCGAATCAGTAACCATCCCCCCTTTTGAGCAGGCAGGGAGCCGCATCCCGATGTCCGAGCCGGAAGAGCGTCACGAGATCGACATCCATACGACCGCGGGGAAGCTGGCGGATCTCCGGCGTCGTATCCAGGAGGCGACGCATGCCGGCTCCGCTCGTGCCGTGGAGAAGCA
>NZ_JBSGBN010000097.1:0-36041 GCF_053601275.1 Streptomyces sp. NPDC004752
ACGGGGCACCCCTGCTCTCGGTGTCCCACTTCTCCCCCGTCGTCCGCCACCACTACCGGCTCGACGTACCGGACGACATCCCCGCGTGGCGGGAGCCGCTCAACACCGACAGCGCGCGTTACGGGGGCGGCGATGTCGCCGACCGGGGTCTCCTTGTGCCGCAGGGCGGACAGCTCCGCGTCACGCTGCCGCCGCTCGCCACGGTGTGGCTGGTGCCCGCGCCCGCGGACTGATCCGATCAGTTCGCCGATCCCGGCCCCCGTCGCGCTCGTCTGGGCTACATTCGAGCACCGTCGCACGCCTTGGCGTGCGACGGCGTCACCCTCGTACATCCCAGGAGCAGCGCATGCACGACCTCGCCCTCGCTCCGGACCCGACCCCGGACATACCCGGCGGGCTCGCCGACACCGTCTTCGACGCGGCGGTCCGCAACCCCACCCTGCCGGTGCTGGCACGCCGCGCGGACGACGCCCCGGCCGCATGGCGCACGGTGACGGCCGTCGAGCTGCGGGACGAGGTGGCGGACCTGGCCAAGGGCCTGGTCGCCTGCGGGATCTCCCCGGGCCACCGGGTCGCCGTGATGGCCCGCACACGCTACGAGTGGACCGTGTTCGGCCACGCGCTGTGGACGGTGGGCGCGGAGATCGTGGCGATCGATCCGAACTCCCCGCGCGAGCAGGTCGAGTGGATCCTGCGCGACACCGACTGCGTGGCCGTCCTGGTGGAGGACGAACAGGGCGTGATGACGGTGGGGACCCTGTGTGCGCGGCTGCCGCGGCTGCGACATGTGTGGCAGCTGGACACGGACGCGCTGGCGCAGCTCACGGAGCGGGGCGCGGCCGTCCCGCTGACCACCGTGCAGTCGCTGCGTCGGATCGTGCTGCCGGACTCCACCGCCGTCATCGTCTGCACCTCCGGCACCTCCGGCCGCCCGCTGGGCTGTGCGCTGAGCCACCGCAGCCTGGCGTATCCGTGCGACGCACTGCTCGCGGGCCGGGCGCGCGCGGCGGCGCCGGGCGGGCAGGCGTCCGTGCTGGCCTTCCTGCCGTTCTCGCACCTGTACGGGCTCATGGTCCAGGTGCTGTGTCTGCGCGGCGGCATTCTGCTGGGCCACGAACCCGGGACGAGCGACGCGGCGCTGGCGTCGGCGCTGCGCACCTTCCGGCCCACGTACCTCCACGGAGTGCCGTCACTGTTCGAGAAGCTGTACAAGAACTTCCTGCGCGCGGCCCAGCAGGGTGGCCGGGGCGCGCTGTTCGAGCGGGCGGCGCAGACGGCACGGGACTTCGCCGCGGCCGAGGAGCGGCAGCGGCTGGGCACGGGGGCAGGACCCGGGTTCGACCTGCGGCTGCGGCATGCCCTGTACGAGCGGACGGTGTACCGCAGGCTGCGGGCCACGCTGGGCGGCCGGGTGGTCCGCGGCTCCTCGGGCGGCTCCTCACTCGGCCGGGAGCTCTCCCTCTTCTACGAGGGCATCGGTATCCGGGTGAGCGACGGCTACGGGCTGACGGAGTCGGGCGGCGGGATCACCATGCAGCCGCCGGGCCGGGAGAAGTCGGGGACCGTGGGGCAGGCCCTGCCGGGCACCCGGATCCAGCTCGCCGAGGACGGGGAGATCCTGGTGCGCGGCCCGTCGGTGTTCCAGGGCTATGTCAGGAACGAGGCGGCGACGCGGGCGACGCTGCGCGGCGACTGGCTGGCCACCGGTGACCTCGGGCGGCTGGACTCCGCGGGCTATCTGACCGTCGCCGGCCGCAAGAAGGACATCATCGTCACCAGCAGCGGCAGAAGCGTGGCACCTGCCCCGCTGGAGCAGCGGCTGCGCATGCATCCCCTCGTCCACCAGGCGGTGGTGGTCGGGGACGACCGGCCGTGCGTGGGCGCGCTGATCACCCTGGACCCGGAATTCCTCGCGCACTGGCGGTCGGCGCCCGCGTTGCGTAGGGACACGCCCGGTCGGGAGGCGCGGGAGGAGAACGCGCTGCGGGAGGAGATCGCGCGGGCCGTGGCCGCCGCCAACAGCGCGGTGTCACACTCCGAGTCCATCCGGGTCCACCGGGTGCTGCCCACGCCGTTCGACGCCTCCAACGGGCTGCTGACGCCGTTGATGAAGCCGCGCCGGGACGCCATCGCCCGGCAGTACGCCGCCGAGATCGACGCGATGTACCAGGCACGCTCCGACACCCTGCGGCGGCCGCCCCGGGCGGAGCCGGCCGAGTGGGCCGAGTGGGCCGACTGGGACGACTCGGACAGCGTGTTCCGGTGATCGGGAGGCGTAGTCGGCCCGACCGCGGGAACCCAGCCCAGGGAGAGAACGGCCGGGACGGCGGTCCGGTTCACACGGCGCTGGGGAAGAAACGATGGCGACCGGACGACGACGGGACAACACACCCCTCTCGGAGGAGGCCCTCGACCGCTGGGTCTCCTTCCCGGGCGAGCTGCGCAGTGTGACGGGTGCCCGGATGGCCGCGCAGGACTTCCTCGGCGACCTCGCCCGCAGGACGCCGCCGGCCGCCCCCGACTACTGGGACGACATCCTGCTGGTGGTCACGGAGCTGGCCGCCAACGCCGTCCAGTACGCGCCGGGGCCGTTCGACCTCCGGATGCGCCGCACGTTCGACGGTGTGCACATCACGATGCACGACACCAGCACCGTACGGCCCGAGCCTCGGCCCTTCAGCCCGCGCACGGGTGGCGGCGGCGTCGGCTGGCGGCTCGTGGACACGCTGTGCGACCAGGTCAGCGTGGTGATCACCGACGGCGGCAAGGACATCCACGCCTTCCTGCCCTGGTGACCGGGTGGCCGGACGGGCAGCGGGCAGCGCGCGGACGGGCGGACCCCGCTCCTCCCAGGCCACGCGTTCGTCCGCCCGCCGCTCCGGCTGGCGGAACCACTCGGGGCACGGTGGGATCGGTGTGGTGCGAAGCAGCGATCCGGGGCGGGGGAACGGCGTCGGACCGGACCCGCCCGGAGCCGCGGAAGGGATGGACACCGTGACACGACCCAGGATCCTGGTGGTGGGCGCAGGCTTCGCCGGTGTGGGGTGCGTTCGCCGTCTGGAGCGGAAGCTGGCCCCCGACGAGGCCGACGTCACGCTGGTGACTCCCTACTCGTACCAGCTCTATCTGCCGCTGCTGCCGCAGGTCGCCTCCGGTGTGCTGACGCCCCAGTCGATCGCTGTCTCGCTGCGCCGCAGCAGGAAGTACCGCACCCGGATCATTCCGGGCGGTGCCATCGGCGTGGATCTGAGGGCCAAGGTGTGCGTCGTCCAGACGATCACGGACAAGGTCGTCGACGAACCGTACGACTACATCGTGCTCGCCCCCGGCAGCGTGACCCGCACCTTCGACATCCCCGGTCTGACCGACCACGCCTATGGCATGAAGACCCTCGCCGAGGCCGCTTATGTGCGCGACCACGTCATCGCGCAGCTCGACCTCGCCGACGCCAGTGACGATCCCGGCGAACGCGCCGAGCGGCTGCAGTTCGTGGTGGTCGGCGGCGGCTACGCCGGCACCGAGACCGCGGCCTGTCTGCAACGTCTGACGCACGCCGCCCTGCGGCGCTACCCGCGGCTGGACCCGGACCTGATCAAGTGGCACCTGATCGACATCGCGCCCCGGCTGATGCCGGAGCTGGGCGACAAGCTCGGCCGCAGCGCGCAGGAGATCCTGCGCGGGCGCGGGATCGACATCTCCCTGGGGGTGTCGATCGCGAAGGCGGGCGCGCGGGAGGTCATCTTCACCGACGGCCGGGTGGTGCCCACCCGCACCCTGATCTGGACGGCCGGGGTCGTCGCCAGTCCACTGATCGCGACACTCGGCGCCGACACCGTACGAGGGCGGCTCGCGGTCACCGCGGAGATGACGCTGCCGGGGCACGACGGGGTGTTCGCGCTGGGCGACGCCGCCGCCGTCCCGGACCAGGCGGGGCACGAGGAGGGCGCGATCTGCCCGCCCACCGCGCAGCACGCCGGCCGCCAGGGCAGGCAGGCCGCCGACAACGTCATCGCGACCCTGCGCAACCAGCCGCTGCGCCCGTACGTGCACCATGACCTCGGACTCGTCGTCGACCTCGGGGGCCGGGACGCCGTGTCCAAGCCGCTCGGCGTCGAACTGCGCGGCCTGCCCGCCCAGGCCGTCGCCCGGGGCTACCACTGGTCGGCGCTGCGCACCCAGGTCGCCAAGACCCGCGTCATGACCAACTGGCTGCTCAACGCCGTCGGCGGCGACGATTTCGTGCGCACCGGGTTCCAGGCGCGCCGCCCCGCGAAGCTCAAGGACTTCGAGTACACCAACGCGTATCTGACGCCCGATCAAGTGCGGGCGCATGTGGCGGGCCGGGCCCTGGACAGCCCGGCGGACTGAACGGGGCCCCGGCCTGCCCACCGGGGTCCGGAACGGACCCGGTGCCGGGCCTTGCCGGGCGGGAGATCACGAGGTGAGCGGAAGATCACGAGGCGGTAGGGGTGAGAGCACGGCGGCGTGAGGACAGCGGAACGGTCGGTGCGGGCGGAGCCGTGGGACCGGCTCACGGCGTCCGTCCCCGGGCTGCTCCGGCTGCCCGCGGGGCCGCGCACAGTGCCGGCCCTCGCGCCGACCCTGCTCGTCCTGGCGCTGCTGCGGGCCGGTGTGGACCAGTCGGCGGCCGGGGCCATGGCGGCGATGGCCACCACCGTCGCCATCCATGAGAAGCAGCGCGACCGGCAGGCCGTGACACTGGGGCGGGTCCGCCGGTGTCGCATCCGGCCGAAAAGTGAAACAGGTCACGTGGCCCGGTCTTGCCACCCGGGTGCCCCATGGATGGTTTACCGTTCATCCATAAGTGGACGGGAGTCGACCCTGCGGGTCCGCCCTGAGCCACCACATACGGCCCTGGCTGGCTTCCCCCGTCCGGCCAGGGCTCTTTTCTGCCCGCCGGGCCGCATTCCCGGCGTTCTTCGGTCCCCGAGGTGCTCGGGGCGGCGGCAGCGGCTGAAATGGGCATAGGGAGAACTCCGGAATCCCCCGCCCGCGAGGAGCCCTGCGCCATGACCAAAGCGATAAAACTGCTGACCGCCCTACCGCAACCGCAGCGCGAGCGGCTCATGGAGCTGGCGCGGGAGGTGTCCTTCGCCGAGGACACCAGGATCTTCGAGGCCGGTGGCACGGCCGACCGGTTCTGGGTGATCCGGTCGGGCGCGGTCAACCTCGACCAGCAGGTGACCTCCCATCAGCGGGTGACGGTGGCGAGTCTCGGCGCGGGCGATCTGCTCGGCTGGTCATGGCTCTTCCCGCCGTACACCTGGGACTTCGGCGCCGTGGCGTTCAGCTTCGTACGGGCCTACGAGTACGACGCCTCCCAGGTGCTCGCGCTGAGCGTGGAGGACCCGCTGCTCGGGCTGTCGCTGGTGCGGACCGTCGCCGAGGTCCTCGCCCACCGCCTGGAGCTGACCCGGGGCAAGCTCATGGAGCAGTACACGCTCCACCGGCGCAGCGCTCTGTAGCGCCTCAGATGCGGTAACGGCGCAGCGCGGGCACCGCGGCGGCCAGCCCCAGCATGACGGCGACCACGAGCAGGCCGCCGCCCGTGACGGCGGCACGCGGCCCGAAGGCGGAGCCCGCCGTGCCGTGCAGCACGTCGGCCAGGCGCGGGCCGCCCGCGACGACGACGGTGAACACGCCCTGCATGCGCCCGCGCATCTCGTCGGTGGCGGCGGACAGCAGGATCGCCCCGCGGAAAACCATGGAGACCATGTCGGCGACGCCCGCGGTGGCGAGGAACGCCAGCGCGATCCAGAGGTTGCTGCTCAGCCCGAAGCCCGCGACGGCCACGCCCCAGCCGACCACCGCGCCGATGACCATCCAGCCGTGCCGGCGCGCCCGGGAAAACGTGCCGGAGAACAGCCCGCCGATCACCGCGCCGACGGGGATCCCGGCGAACAGCACACCGAGCGCCAGCCCCTCGCCGTACGGGGCGTAGGTCTCGGCGGCCAGCTGCGGGAACAGGGCCCTGGGCATGCCGAACACCATGGCGACGATGTCGGCGAGGAAGGACAACAGCAGCACCTTGTGCAGCGCCATGTAACGGAACCCGGCCGCTATCTCCCGCCAGCCGGCCCGCCGGGCCGACGGCTTGCCGAGCGGCCGCAGCGCCGGGAGCCGCATGACCGCCCACACCGTGACGCACAGCGCCACGGCGTCGATGAGATACAGCTCGGGCAGGCCGACGACCGGGATCAGCGCGCCGGCCAGCAGTGGCCCCGCCACCAGGCCGATCTGCATCACCGTCGAGCCGAGGGCGTTCGCGGCGGGCAGTTCCTCCGCCGGGACGAGCCGGGCGATGGAGGCGGTGCGCGCCGGGGAGTTGAGGCCGAAGAACGCCTGCTGCACGGCGAGCAGGACCATCAGCACGGCCACCGAGTCCAGACCGGTGGCGGCCTGCGCCCAGAACAGCAGCGAGGTGACCGCGATGCCGATGTTGGTCACCAGCAGCAGCTTGCGGCGGTCCACCGTGTCCGCGACCGCGCCGCCCCACAGCGCGAACACGACCAGGGGCAGCAGCCCGGCGAGGCCGGCATAGCCGACCCAGGCGGAGGAGTGCGTGATGTCGTAGATCTGCTTGGGGACGGCGACGGCCGTGAGCTGGCTGCCGACCGAGGTGACGATCGTCGAGGACCACAGCCTGCGGTAGGCGGGGCGGCGCAGCGGGCGGGTGTCCATCGACCAGCGGCGCCAGCCGCGTCTGGGTTCCGCTGCCGGGGCGGGAGTGTCGGACCGCGCCGCGGTGCTGTCGTCGGTGCTCTCGCTCGTGTCCACGGGCTTCCTGGTTGCTCGTTACATCTTTCGATCCGGGCCTCACTATGGCAGCACCGGCGGTGCCCGCCGAAACGGTGGGCCCGCCCGTCTCAGGATCCGGCGACCAGCAGCCCGCCGAGCGTGATCATGGTCACCGCGACCAGGCCGTCCAGAACCCGCCAGGCCCGCGGCCCGGCGAGGACGCGGCCGAGCAGCCGGGCGCCGAAGCCGAGCGCCGCGAACCAGCACAGGCTGGCCAGGGCCGCGCCGAGGCCGAACGTCCAGCGCAGCGGGCCGCGGTCGGCGGCGAGCGAGCCGAGCAGGAACACGGTGTCCAGATAGACGTGCGGGTTGAGCCAGGTCAACGCGAGACAGGTGAGCACCGCCCGCCGTCCGGAACCCGCGGCCTCGCCCTCGGTGCGCAGCCCGGTGGCGGCGGGCCTGACGACGCGCCGGGCGGCGAGGGCGCCGTAGCAGAGCAGGAAGGCGCCGCCGATCAGCCCGACCGCCGTGAGCGCCCCGGGCCGGGCGACCACGAGCGCGCCCACGCCGCCGACGCCCAGGACGATGAGCAGCAGGTCGGAGAGGGCGCAGATGCCGACGACCGCGAGGACCGCGTCACGCCGGATGCCCTGGCGCAGGACGAACGCGTTCTGGGCGCCGATGGCGACGATGAGCGAGAGACCGGTGCCGAATCCGGCGGCAGCGGCGGTCAGGGCGGTGGACATGCCGATGACGCTAACCATGCGATCACCCCGCGTACAGCTAAAGATTCTCACCTACCATTAGCGCATCTACAGAACGCCGAGGAGGAGGTGAGAGCCCGCGATGATGCCGGAGCTGCCCCTCGACCAGGTGCGGACGCTGCTCGCGGTGGTGGACGAGGGCACGTTCGACGCGGCGGCCGCCGCCCTGTATGTGACGCCCTCGGCGGTCAGCCAGCGGGTGAAGGCGTTGGAGCAGCGCACGGGCCGGGTGCTGCTCCAGCGCACCAAGCCGGTGCGGCCGACGGAGTCCGGCGCGGTGCTGGTGCGGTTCGCCCGGCAAGTGGCCCGGCTGGACCGGGACGCGCGGGGCGAGCTGGGGCTGAGCGGGGCCGGGGAACCGACGCGGGTGTCGGTCGCGGTGAACGCGGACTCGCTGGCGACCTGGTTCCTGCCGGCGCTGCGGCGGGTGCCGCAGGAGCCATGGCTCTGTTTCGAACTGCGGCGCGAGGACGAGGACCACACGGCGGCGCTGTTGCGCGAGGGGCTGGTGATGGCGGCGGTGACCTCGTCGCCCGATCCGGTGCCGGGCTGTTCGGTGCGCCCCCTGGGGCGGATGCGCTACCTCCCCGTGGCGAGCGCGGAGTTCGCGGCGGAGCATCTGGCCGGGTCGATGGCGGACGCGCTGGCCGTGGCGCCGGTGGTGGCGTTCGACCGGCGGGACGACTTCCAGGACGACTTCGTTCGTGCGCTGGCCGGCGGGCGTGCTGCCGCGAGCGCGCACCGGCACTATGTGCCCACCTCCGAGGGGTTCGTCGAGGCGGTCGCCATGGGACTCGGCTGGGGCATGGTGCCCGAGTCCCAGGCCGACCCGCTGCTGCGCACCGGCCGCCTCGTCCGCCTCGCCCCCGACCGCTGGGCCGACGTCCCCCTGTACTGGCAGCAGTGGAAACTCGACTCCCCGGCACTGGCGGCGGTGGCCGACGCGGTGACGAGAACAGCCTCGGAGAGCCTGCGGCGCTGAGGCAGCCGTTCCCGTCTGAGCGCGCCGGGCGGCGGCCGACTCCGAGGGAGGGGTGAGCCGCCGCCCGGCGCGCGAAGGCGGTCCGGGCTCCGAGCAGGGTCAGCGCGCTGAGACCGCGCCTGAGCTGTCGATCATCATGAGCTTCAGATTGCCGTCCACCATCCGGGTCAGCGCGGGGGTCAAGTATCCGTCGCTTGAGGTGGCGGTGCGGCGGCCGAAGGTCTCCTTGAAGTAGGGGATGTGGCCGGCATCGGTACGGAAGTTGGTCAGCGAGGCGGCTCCTTCGTTCCAGTGGTACATGTTGGTCTGCCAGTTCGGGAAGTAGCCGGTGGTCGGGGAGGCCAGCCAGTCGTCCGTGCCGTCGCCGTCCACGTCGGCGATGTCCCAGAGGAACATGTCCTTGATGGAGTAGCGGTCGGTGGTGGCACCCGGATCCGAGATGTGCAGGTACCAATGCCCGTCACCGGCGAAGACGTTGTACGCGATCCGAGACGTGCCGCCGGTGCGCACGATCGGGTTGGCCGGATAGGACACCCGGTCCACGTACTTGTTGCCGTCGTTGTTGTCGTGCGCAAAGGAGTAGAACCGGTCGTCGACGGTGTTCGAGCCAAGGTTGTAGATCGAGACGTGCCGTTCGATCCCGCCCCATGGGTCGGCGCTCTGGGTGCCGGAGAGCCGGTCCTTGTAGAGGCTGTAGTTGCTGGTCCCGGCGATCAGTGCGACCTTGTCGGGGTTGCCCGGATCGACGGCGACGACGCCGTAGTTGCGCCCGGCGATGTCGGTGCGCCCGCCGGTGAGGTAGGGCCGGTCGGCCACGAGTTGGGTCGAGCTCAGCGGGCCGACCGCGTATTGCATGACTCGGCCCGAGGTCCAGGCCACCAGTCGGTTCTGGCCGCCCACGTTGGTGATCAGCCCGTTGGCCACGTGGGAGTTGGTGATGTACTTGGTGCCCGTCGGATACGTGTTCGCCAGAGCATTGGGATACGTGTTGTCGTAGGCCGACGTGGACGGGTAGTAGAGCGCCCCGTCCGTGGTGAACGATGTGCCGTTGAAGCCGAGGAACCACGAGGTGTCGGCGTAGTACGGGGACGCCGCGATCTGGTTCGACGACCCGCCCCACAGCACACTGTTCTCAGTCCACTGATGCGTCGGGTAAGTGGTGCTGCCGAAGTCCCAGCACTTGTCCGCGAGCGGGGACAGCGGCGTCTGTGAAGCCCCGGTGCGTCCGCTGAAGAAGTGCAACGTCGTGTTGAGCCACGGCTGGCTGCCGCAGTTCTTGCCGCTCGGAGTCTGGATCACGACGTAGACGTCGGGCCAGCCGTCCGAGTCGTAGTCGAAGCCTCCGTAGGGGCCGTAGCCGTTGGTGGCGACGCTCCAGAGTGAGGTGCCGGACTGGTCGTACGCGGTGAGGTTGCCGCCCGCGATCTTGAAGCCGACGGCGCTGACGGTCGTGCTGCCGGTCACGTTGTAGACCGGCAGCACGGTGCCGTCGGACAGGGCGATGGTGTTCCCGACAGCAGGCGGAGCAGCGGAGGCGGGCGAGAGGCCGACCAGGCTGAACACCCCGATCAATGCGAGGCACGTCGTGAGGCGGGAGATGAATCGGTGCATACGCGCTCCTTCTTGGCTCAGGTTGGTGGATCGCTCTTCTCGTTCGGTGATGCGATCTCCAAGGCCTCGAGCACCCGCATGGCCGGTAGCACATCTGCCGCCGTGCACCGCGGAACCCGGCCCTCGGCGACGGCGGCGAGGAAATCAGCGTCCTGGGCCTCGATCGCCGCGTCCTGGGTGGCCGCGGTGCCGGGAGAGTCGACGATCACTCCGTCGGACCCGAACAGGCGGCCGTCTTCGATGTGCAGGGTTTGGTCTTCGGCGATCAGCACGTAGTCGCTGACCGCTTTCCTGGAGTGGTATGACAGCGAGATCGTGGCCAGGCCACCGCCCGGGGTCGCGAGCAGCGCGCCGACGTCCATCGGCCGTCCGTTGCCGGCCCAGGACGGGCCGCATCGGCCGTGCGCGTCGGCCTCGGAGGCGTCGAGCAGCCACAGTGCCGTGTCGACGAGGTGCGCGCCGTGGTGCCACAGCACGCTGTCGGTCCAGTCCCGAACCTTTCCGGTCCAGCCGACGTCGCTCTGCCGCAGTTGCAGCGACCGCGCGATGACGTGGCGCAGCCGCAGCTCGCCGCGCTCCACCCGATTGCGGACCTCCAGCATCGGCGCCCAGAAGCGCAGCGTGTGGGCCAGCGCGGCGATCCTGCCGGTCTCCTCGGCGGTCCGTGCCACCGACTCCGCCTCGGCCAGTGACACGCCGACCGGGATCTCGCAGAGCACATGTTTCCCGGCCCGCAGCGCCGCGATCGTGAGCGACGCGTGCACCGGGCTGGGCGCGGCGACCACGACCGCACTGACCGCGTCATCGTCCAGGAGAGCCGCCGTCTCCGTATAGGCGCGCGCAATGCCGTGTTCGGCGGCGAATTCGGCGTTCTCCGCGGGCTTCGGTCCGGCCACCGCCACGACCCGGCCGCCGACCGCGCGGATCGCCTGCGCGTGGCAGGCCCCGATCGCGCCCGGCCCGATGATGCCGATGCCGATGTCGCCCAGGCCGGTGCCGTCCACACCACTGCCGTCTACACCCATGAGTCCCTCCCGAAGATCGTGGCCGCGCTGCGCCCCAGTACCCGGTCCCGGTCCTCGGCGGTGAGGAACGGTGCGTGCTCGGTGACATGCCCGACGGCCTGGGCGTAGTCGGCGTCGGTGCCGCCCGCCCGGTTCCAATCGCCGCTCCACATGAGGCGTTCGGCTCCGAAGGCGTCCAACGCCATCCGCAGGTACGGCTCGGCATCCGGATACGGGTACGGCGAGTTGGCGTTGAGGAAGAAGCCCGACCACGTCGTGGACGTGTTCGGCCGCTCGGCCAGCCGGAGGAACCGACGGAACCCGGGATACGGCACGGGATCGTCGGCCAGCCTCAGCCAACCGAGGTGTTCGAACCGGAAGTGCACATCGGGATGCTTGTCGACGACCTCCAGGACGCCGTCGTCGACGACGTCGGAGAACGGCCCGGTGATGCTGGCGACGAGGCGGTGCTCCGCCGCCGCCCGCCAGACGTCGCCGCGGGCCCGAGCCGGGAGCCGGACCCCGGCGAGCACCCCGCGACGGCCGAGTGCGTCGAGCCGGCTCGGCGCCGCCGCGTCGTCCGGATCCACCAGTCCGACACCGGCGAACAGGTCGGGGCGGTCTTCGACACAGCGTTCCAGGTAGCCGTTGTCGGGCTCCCCCAAGTGCTGTACCAGCACGGCGTGCCCGATCCCGTGCTTCGTCATCGCTTCGAGGTATTCGGCGACCGGCCGGAACCTGGTCAGACCCACGTGCACATGGCAGTCGACGATCATGCGGTCAGCCACCGACCCGGCCGTCCGCCGTCCGCGCGCACGCCGCCGCGAACTCCGCCGACGTGCTGGTGTATCCGACGTTGGACTCGATGTACCGGATCGCCAGCAGGTTGGCGAGTTCGCCCTGACGGGTCTCCGGATATTCGAAGGTCCGGACGCAGTCGCGCAGCACCACGACCCGGTAGCCCCGGTACATCGCCTCGGTGACGGTGTTGCCGAGGCAGATCCGGCTGTCGAAGCCGACCACCACCAGATCCTTGATGTCGCGCGCCCGCAGCGTCGAATCGAGCGTCGTCTCGTAAAAGCCGCTGTACATCTGCTTGCGGATCAGCGGCTCTCCCGGGCCGGGCGCGATCACCTTGGAGAACGCCAGGATGTCGTTGGGCTCCTGCCACGCCTCCAACACGTCCACGTCGCAGGTGCGCATGGAGAGGTTGCGCCACTCTGTACTCTCCGCGAGCCCCGGCGAGAGATGGTTGGTGAGGTAGACGACCGGGAGCCCGATCCGCCGCGCCGCCTCCCGGGCCGGGACGATGTGCTCCCGGACGATCTCCCGGACGACGGGGTCGGCCGCGTAGATCCCGGCGAGACCGGTGTCCCCGGTCTCATCGTCGAACCCCCGGCCGTAGGCGTCCACGATGAGGAATCCGGTGCGGTCCGGGTCGAGTTCCAGCTGTTCCTCGGCGTGCCCGAGCGGATTCTCGAACGACGGATACATCCGGTAGTAGCGGCCGGGAAGGGTCAGCGTCATCGGGGTCCTTCGCTGGGAACGGCCGGTTGGACCGGCCGGGTTTCGGTGATGAGGGCCTGGGTGCCCCGGTCCCCGCCGAGTGCCGCGGCGACCGCCTCGCACAGTTCACGGACCAGGGTGGTGCCGGGCAGGCGGCGGGCGTCGCCGACTTCGTCGAGGGCGAGTTCGAGGTCCTTGGCCAGGTGCGCCACTTTGAAGCCGGGTTCCAGGTCGCCGGATGTCAGCCGGGGCCACGCGAAGTCGAGCAGCGGCGAGCCCGCCACCCCGACCCGGATCGATTCGTGGACCCGTGCCGGATCCAGACCCGCCGCCTGGGCGAGCGCGAACGCCTCGCAGACGCCGAGGGTCACGGCCGCCACCAGCGCCTGGTTGACCAGCTTGGCGGCCTGGCCGCTGCCGGCCGGGCCGTGGTGCACGACGGTCGAGCCGAGGGCGTCGAGGACCGGTCGGACGCGGTCGAAGACATCGGCGTCTCCGCCTACGAAGATGGAGAGTCTTCCGCTCTCGGCACCGACTGGTCCGCCACTGACCGGAGCGTCGAGGACCGCCTCGTCGCTTTCGGCCAGCCGACGGGCCAGGTCGGGCGACGACGTGGACATGTCGATGAACACAGTGTCGCCGCGTCGGGCCTGCGCGAGGATGCCGTTCGGAGCCAGGTACGCGCCCTCGACGTCGACGGGCGCCGGCAGCATCGTGATGACCAGGTCGCGGTCGCGGGCGGCTTCGGCGATCGAGCCGGCCCAGGACGCGCCCTGGGCCAGCAGGGGTTCTGCTTTGGGACGGGTCCGATTGTGGACTGTGAGTTGGTGCCCGGCGGCAAGGAGCCGGGCCGCCATCGGCGCACCCATGAGGCCGGTGCCGATCCAGCCGATCCTCATTCGGCGCCTCCCGAGGAGTGCGGGACGAGGCTCGGTGCGTCGTCCGACAAGGCGGCGGTGGCCGTGTCGGTCACGGCGGTCACGCCGTGACCGACACGGCCACCGGACCCGTCCGCCGCGGATGGCGTCTCAGCGAAATGGCAGGCAGCCGACCCGCCGGCAGCCACCGGCCGCAGTGCCGGACGTTCTTCCAGGCACTGGGCGGGCTGCCCGAGTTCGCGCCACAGGGTGCACCGCGGCGCGAAGTGGCAACCCTGCGAACCCGGCCCGGAGTCGGAGATCTCACCCCGGATCACGTGCCGGGTGAATCCCCCACCGGGTCGGAACGCCGGCGCAGACCCGACCAATGCCCGCGTGTACGGATGTGCCGGGCTCTCCAGCAGCGCGCGCCGCGGCCCGATCTCCACCAGCCGACCGAGGTACAGCACCGCGATCCGGTCGCAGAGGAAGTAGACCGCGCGCAGGTCGTGGCTGATGAACAGCATGCTGAGACCGAGTTCGCGGCGCAGCCGGGCGAACAGGTTGAGCACCTGGGCCTGCACCGAGACGTCCAGCGCGGAGACCGGTTCGTCGGCCACGACGAGCGCCGGCTGTACGGCGAGCGCACGCGCGATGCCGATGCGCTGTCGTTGCCCGCCGCTGAACTGCTGCGGATAGCGGTCGAGCATCGCCGGGTCCAGTCCGACTCGGCGCATCAGCTCGCCGAGCTGTTCCTCCAAGTCCTTCCCGGAGGCCAGCTTGTGGATCCGGTACGGGTCGGAGAGCACCGAGCGGACCGTGCGGCGCGGGTTGAACGCACCCTGGGTGTTCTGGAAGATCATCTGAACGTCGCGCCGGAACTCCAGCAGTGCCGGACCGGTCAGCGCCCTGACATCCTTCCCGCGCACGTCGATCCGTCCGGCGGTCGGCTCCTCCAGCCGGACGATCAGCCGTCCGATCGTCGTTTTGCCGGATCCGCTCTCGCCGACCAGTCCGAGTGTCTCGCCGGGGTGGATGTCGAAGGACACGTCGTCCACCGCGCGTAGGGAGGTCCTCGCGGCCCCGACACCGCGCTCCTGGAATTCCTTCACCAAAGAGCGCACTGTCAGCAACGGTTCCCGGGTCACGAGACCACCGCCTCGGCGACGGCTTCCCGGAAGTGGCACCGACTGCGGCGCTCAGCCTCGACAGCCTCGTTCGGGACGACGTCGTCCGGCGGAGCGGACAGCAGGTTGAACAACGATGGCGCGGACAACGTGCACTCCTTTGGATCGCCGAGCTCCCGCCGCAGCCGACATCGTTCGGCAAAGCGGCAACCGGTGGGCCAGGCCCGGGGGTCAGGCGGCGAGCCGGGAATCGTGGTCAGCTCCTTGGGCGGTTCGCCGCCCAGCGGCGGTACGGCCGCGAGCAGAGCCCTGGTATACGGATGCGCCGGGCTGGTGCACACTTCGGCCACCGGACCGGACTCCACGATCTGCCCCGCGTACATCACCACCACCCGGTCGCAGATCTCGGCGACGGTGGTCATGTCGTGGGTGACGAACAGGATGCTGGTTCCCGACTTCTCCCGCACGTCGAGCAGCAGTTGGAGGATCTGCGCCTGGATCGTGACGTCGAGCGCGGTGGTCGGCTCGTCGGCGATGAGCAGGTCCGGCCCGAGCTGGACCCCCATGGCCACGGCCACCCGCTGCTGCATCCCGCCGGAGAGCTCGTGCGGATAGCGCCGTGCTTGCTGCGCCGGACGCGGCAGCCCGACCCTGGTGAGGATGTCCAGGATCCGGGTCGGGCGCTCGCCGCGCGGCAGTTCGGGCAGGTGCGCGGCCAAGCCCTCGCCGACCTGGGTGCCGATCCGGCGAACCGGATTGAGCGCGGCGCCGGCGTCGGACGGGATCAGTGCCATCTGCCGGCCGCGCAGCTTGGCCAGCTCCCGGTCCCGGAGCCCGGCCACCTCGACGTCTCGCAGCCGCACCGAGCCCGCTACGATCCGTCCGGGCCGGGGCACCAGCCCGAGCAGCGCCAGCATGGTGACGCTCTTCCCACTGCCGGATTCGCCGACGACGCCGACGATCTCCCCGGCCCGCACGTCCAGGTCCACACCGTCGACGGCCCGTGCCACGTCGCCGCGCAGCGCGAACTCCACGACGAGGTCCCGCACTCTCAGAACGGGGTCGGCCGCGCCGGACGGCGGGTCGGCAGGTGTGTCGGTGACCGGGGTCATCAGCCGATCCTTTTCGCGTCGAGCCGATCGCGCAGCGCGTCGGAGAGCAGGTTGATGGCGAAAACCGTGATGACGATGGGCACACCGGCGACCAGTGCCAGCTCGGGGTGGGTGGTGATGAACTCCCGGCTCTCGGCCAGGCGCGAGCCCCACGACGCCTGCGGTGGCTGCACCCCGAGTCCGAGGAAGCCCAACGCGGCCTCGTCCAGGATCGCGAAGCCGAGCAGCACCGTCGTCTGCACCAGCATCAGCGGCGTCAATCCGGTCAGGATGTCGGTCCGGACCATCCGCAGCCGGGAAGCGCCGAGCACGCGCAGCGCGTCGGCGTAGGGCCGGGAGCGGATGCTCACGACGGTGGCCCGGACCAACCGGGTGTAGAACGGCCAGTAGGACAGCCCGAGAGCCAGCACCGTCGTGGTCAGGGAGGCCCCGAACAGCCCGACCACTCCGATCGCCACCAGCAGCGACGGGATCGCGAAGAACAAGTCCACGACCCGGGTCACCACGAGGTCCACCCAGCCGCCCAGGAATCCGGTCAGCACGCCGAGCGGCAGCGCGATGGCCGAGGCGAGCGCCACCGCCCCGATGGCGACCAGCGCCGTCGACCGGGCGCCGACGGCGAGACGGCTGGCGACGTCGCGGCCGAGTTCGTCGGTGCCGAGCCAGTGCACCGTGCTCGGACCGCCGAACCGGTGGGTGACGTCGATGGTGTAAGGGCTCGCGTCCACCAGCCACGGGCCGACGACGGTGGTGAGGACGACCAGTACGCCGAGGGCCACGCCGACCTTCGTGCGCAACGGCATCCGCCGCCGCGCCGCCGCCCGCGGCCTGGTACGCGACACTGCGGTGGAGGCGGTCATGCGAGCCTCACCCGGGGGTCCAGGAGCCCCTGCGCGAGCTCGCTCGCGAGGTTGACCACGATGAACAACACGCCGTAGACGAGTACCAACGCCTGGATCAGCGCGTAGTCCCGCTCGGTGACCGCGCCGACGACCAGGCGGCCGGTGCCGGGCCAGTTGAACAGCACCTCGACCACGATTGAGCCCGCGATCAGCGACGCGATCGTCAGCCCCAGCGCGGCGACGAGGGTGGGCAGCGCGTTGCGCAGCACGTATCCGCCGGAGATCCGCCACCGCGCCAGGCCCTTGGCCCGGGCGAACGGGACGAACGGCTCCTGCGCCACCTCGGCCACCGCGGACCGGACCAGCTTGGACAGGTAGGGGCTGATCGCCAGGCCGAGTGTCAGAGCCGGCAGCACGGTCAGCCGCAGGCTCTGCACCGGATCGTCGGAGAAGGGCACGTATCCCTGGGACGGAACCACGTGCAGCTTCAGGCCGAACAGCAGCATCAGTAGGGTCCCTTCGAAGAAGGCCGGCATGGCGAGCCCGAACAGCGTCGCCGTGGTGATCGCCGAGTCCAGCCGGGAGCCCGGCCGCATCCCGGCGGCCACTCCCGCCGGGATGGCCACCAGCAGCGCCACCACCAGCCCGGCGATCGCCAGTTGGAGTGTCGCCGGGATCCGATCCACGATGATCGTGCTGATCGGCATTTGGGAGCGGAAGGAGACTCCGAAGTTCCCGTGTACCAGCCCGGAGAGCCAGTCTCCGTACTGGCTGAGCAGCGGCCGGTCGAACCCGAACCGGTGACGCAGCTGCGCGACGATCGCGGGATCGCTGTTCGCACCGAGCATCGCCGTCACCGGATCGCCGGGGATCAGCCTGACATAGACGAACGAGAGCACGGAGAGCCCGAAGAGCAAGGGTCCCGCGAGCAGCACTCTCCGCGTCGTGTACCGGAACACCGTCCACCTCCTCCATTCCTGGATCGGCGGCGGCCGGCGGTCACACCGGCCCCGCCGATCGATACGCCGCCGTAGCGGACCGGATCCCGACCGACGCCACCCCTCAGCCGACGCCGGCCCGAACCAGGTCGTAGGAGTCGTCGTCAAGCGGCGCGTGGAAGTTCTTCACCCGCTTCCCCACGGCGATCTGCGGCCACTGGTAGCCGACCACCAGCATCGGCAGATCATCGGCCTGCCACTGCTCCAGTTCCTTGAATATGGCGGTGGCGTCCGCCGCGCCGGCGGTGCTGAGCGCCTTGTCGATCTTGGCATCGAGCTGCGGATCGGCGAGATGAGTGGTCGAAGCGGTGAGCGATCCGCCGGTGCGGAACCAGTTCTGGTAGAGGTCCGCGGCCCCTGTCGCGGCCGCACCGCCGTGGTACATGGTGAACTTGCCCTTGGCCACGTCGCCCCAGAAGGCGGCCGGGTCGTACTTCTCCGGCGTCACGTCGATGCCGACGTCCTTCAGGTTCTGTTGCAGCAGCTGGACGTGGCATTGGGCCGCCGGCCAGTTGGCCTCGTAGGCCACGGAGAACTTCAGTGGGGTACCGTCGGCGACTTTGGTCACGCCCTTGGCGATCCGGGTGCCGCCGCCCTCGACCCAGCCGGCCTCGTCGAGCAGCTTCTTGGCCTTGGTGATCGATTCCGCCCGGCCGGCGGTCTTGTAGGTGTCGATCTCTGTGTAGTTCGGATCCCACGGCCGCAGGATGTTGCCGTACGTGATACCGCCGGTGCCCGACCAGCAGGCGGTCTGCCGCCCCTGGCGGTCCACTGCGAACGCCACGGCCTGGCGCACCTTCTTGTCGGAGAACGGGGCCTTGGTCCGGTCCCATCCCCAGAACACCGGGGCCAGTGAGTCGGATTGGAGTACCCGCACCGAGCCGCCCCCACCCTTCTTGACCCGCTCGGCGTCGGCGTAGCCGAGGTTGGCGATGTCACCGGAGCCGCTCTCGATCGCGGCCGCGTGGCCGGCCTGGTCCTCCGAGAAGGTGTAGCGGATCTTACTGATCTTCGGCGGCGTCGGATAGTTCGGGTTCGCCTCGAAAATCGCGCTGCCCTTCGGGACGTAGGACGTGAGCTTCCACGGCCCGGAGGTGGCGGACGGCACGGTGAAGTAATCCGCCTTGGCCTGCACCGCCTTCTTCGAAAGGATCGCCGCGCTACCCGGTCGGCTGACCGTCTCCGGGAAGATCCGGGACGGTGCGGAGAGCATGAACTTGACCGTCTTCGCGTCCACGACCTCGACGCTGGAAAGCGTGGACAGCAGGCTCTTCATCACCGCGCCGTGCTTCATCCGGTCGAAGGAGAACTTGACGTCCTCGGCGGTCACCGGGCTGCCGTCGCTGAAGCCCGCCTTGCTCTTGAGCACGAATGTGTACGACCTGTTGTCCGGAGACGCTTTCCACCTCTCCGCCAGCGCGCCGACCAGCTTGCCACGGTCGTCGCGCTCGGTGAGCGTCTCGTACATCATCGCCATCGGGATGCGCGAGGCGTCCGACCAGGCGACGTTGGGGTCCAGGCCCTGGGTCGGCTCCGGTTCCAGCATGGTGATGTCGCCGCCGGTGCCGCCGGCCGCGGCGCTGCCACCGCCGCCACAGCCGACCAGCGTGAGGGCGCCGCCCAGCGCGAGTGCGCCGACAAGAACGGTGGTGCGCCGCATCTGACCTCCTGGAGTTCCCCTGACGATGCGCAGAGGCTAGGTCGCCGTTCGAAGCATAGTCAAGTCCTAGGACAGAAGTGCTATGTTGGCGATCCCATCATGGAGAGGACAGCCATGGAACCCAGTACCTGGGGCGGGATCTTCCCCGCCGCCTTGACGATGTTCGACGCCCGGGGCCGGCTCGACGAGGACGCCACCGCCGCGCACCTGGACTGGCTGATCGGGCAGGGCGCGCACGGCGTGGTCGTGGCCGGTACCAGCGGCGAGTTCGTCGCGCTGTCGGGCCGCGAACGGCACCGCCTGTTCGAGATCGCGGTCAAGGCGGCGGCCGGCCGGGGGCCGGTCATCGCCGGCACCGGAGCGTTCGGCACCACCGAGACCGTCGAACTGACCCGGGGCGCCGCCGAGGCGGGTGCCTCGGGCGCCCTGGTGATCCTGCCCTACTACCAACGTCCACACCATGACGAGGTCATGGCACACTTCCGCGCGGTCGGCGCGGCGGCCGAGATCCCGGTGATGCTCTACAACAACCCGACCAACTCCGGGACCGACCCACTGACCGCCACCGACATCGCGGCCCTCTACCAGGAGGGAGCGGTGCAAGCGGTGAAGAGCACATTCCCGACAGTGCACCAGGTACACGAGGCGCGAGGCGCCACCGACGAGGGGTTCCGGGTCTTCTACGGCAGCTTCATGGCCCCGCTGGAAGGGATGGCCGGGGGCGCGCACGGATGGGTGAGCGGGATCCTCAACGTGGCGACCCCGGACGCGGTCGCACTGTGGGATGCGGTGCAGCTCGGTGACTTGAGCACGGCACGCGCCGCCTGGGCGCGGATCCTGCCGATCAAGTACCTGTACACGCAACAGCCGCTGGGGCCGGTCAGCGACCTGGCGATCTACCGGGAGATGCTGACGATGCGGGGGCTGCCCGGCGGGTACAGCCGGGCCCCGTTGCGGCCGCTGACGTCGGGGCAGCGAGAGACGTTGGCCCGGATCCTCGACGCGCAATGAGGCGTGCGCAGTGAGGTGATGGGTGGGCTGCCTCGTCTCCGTGGTCGGGAGGCGGGGCAGCCTGCCGTTCGACGCGGTTGGCCACCCGGCGTTGCGCGGTCCCGCCCGCTCCGCCTGCCCTCGCCCGCTACGCCCGCTCCGAGAACGCGTCGGCGCGGGCTGCCCCATCTCCGCAAAGTGGGGCAGCCCGCTGCGTGACGCAGCCCGTCATCAGTGTGACGAGCCCGCTCCGCGGAGCGCTCGACCAGGCGTCATTCCGGTGAGCACACCGCCGTCCAGGACCAGTTTCCCGTTGACGACGACGTGCGAGATGCCCTGCGCGAACTCCCTGGGCCGCTCATAGCTGGCCGGCGCGTGCACGGTCGCCGGATCGAACACCACCAGGTCCGCCATCATGCCGTCGAGCAGGAGTCCCCGGTCCGTGAGCCCGTGCCGGTGCGCCGGGAACGACGTCATCTTCCGGATGGCCTCCGGCAGCGACAGCAGCCGTTCCTCCCGCACGAAGTCACCCAGCACCCTGGCGAAGCACCCATAGGCGCGGGGACTCGGATACGCGCCGATCAGCAGCGCGTCGCTGGCGATCATTCCGAGCGGGTGGCAGACGAACTTCCACAGCGTCATCGCGTGCGGGCTGGGCCTGGTGAACGTGGCCCCCGGATTGACGCCGGCCAGCTCGCACAGCGTCTCGGTGAGGTCCCGACCCACCTCGACCACCACGTCGGCGAGGTACCAACCCTCGAACTGCCGGTGCTCAGGTGCGTTCAGGTTGCCCAGGCGTACGTCGGCGAACGGGCGGCTGGCCGCGTACTGGCGGACCGCCGCGCTCTGCTCCACTTCGCTCCGCAGCCGATCGCGCAGCGACAGGTCGGCGAGCCGTTCCTGCAGCCGGTCCGGACCGTCCGCCTGCAACCAGGCAGGCAGCAGCCGGACCAGCCGGGTGCCGCCCCACTCGTAGGGATAGGTGTCGAAGGTGACGTCGAGCCCGTCCGCGCGCGCGTCCTCCACCAGGTCGAGCATCCGCTGCGCGCCGCCGGAGTAGGCGGCCCGCGACGAGCGGGAGAAATGGGTCAGCTGTACCGGAAGTCCGGCCCGGCGGCCTATGTCCAACGCCTCGCGGAAGGGGTCGAGGTAGGTGTCGCCCAGGCCGTAGCGGACATGGGTGTGGTAGATACCGCCGAACCGTGCGGCTTCCTTCGCCAGCGCCACCAGCTCGTCGGTGTCCGCATAGCTGCCCGGCGGGTAGTCCAGACCGGTGGACAGGCCGAGCGCGCCCTCACGCATGGCGTCGCGGACCATGCCGCGCATCCGGTCCAGGGCGACCGCGTCGGCCGGCGCGGCGGACCAGCCCAGGGCGTTGATCCGGGGCGCGGTGTTGCCGACGAAGACCCCGACGTTGACCGACGTGCTCCGGTCGTACCTGGCCAGGAGATCGGCCACCGATTTCCAGGAGTAGTCGGTCTCCGGGTGTCCGGCGATGCCGGCGTTGAACCGGACGAACCGCAGCAGGTCCGCGGGATCGTCGAACGGCGCGTAGGACAGCCCGTCCACGCCGAGGATCTCGGTGGTCACCCCCTGCCGGACCTTCATCTCCAGCGTCGGATCGGTCAGCAGGACCAGGTCGGAGTGCGAGTGCGCGTCGATGAAACCGGGGGCGACGATCCGGCCGGTCGCGTCGATCCTGCGGTCGGCGGGCACCTGGGACACGTCTCCCCGCAGCACGTACACCCGGTCGCCACGCACCCCGACGGCAGCGTGGAACCCCGGGTTGCCCGACCCGTCGACGATCAGTCCGGAGTGGACGAGCAGCTGGTACGGCTCGGTCATCGGGTGCCCTCCTGGTCGAGTCCGGCCTTGAACGGGTGCTTGATGATCTCTTCGATCCGCAGCTTCGGCCCCAGGCCGGGCGCGTCCGTGACAACCCATTCGCCGTTCTCCACCCGGGGTGGATCCTCGGTGTACCGCTCCCAGTACCGCAGCTGCTCCGGGGTGATCATCGACTCGGACATCAGCAGGTTCGGCAGGGTGGCCGCCAGCTGCCAGGTCGCGGCGCTCTGCAACGGTCCGAACGGGTTGTGGAAGGCGATCGACAGCCCGTGCGCCTCCGCACAGGTGGCGATCTTGCGGGCGGCCGTGATCCCGCCGCAGAGTCCGACGTCCGGCTGCACCACCGCAACCGCGTGCGCGTCGATGAACGGGGCCGAGCCGAAGTGGTTGCCCCAGCGCTCGCCGGCCGCGATCGGGGTGGACGAGCGGCGGCTCACCTCCAGCGTCCAGTCCACCCGGTCGGCCGGGACCGGCTCCTCGATGAAGGTCAGGTCGAAGGGTGCGAGCGCCTCGCAGAGCCGGATGGCGTTGGCCACGTTGAGCCGCCCGTGGCAGTCGAGCATCAGGTGGATGTCCGGCCCGGCGGCGTCCCGGGCCGCCGCGAAGTACTCGGCGATCACCTCGAACGTCCGGGTCGGTAACAGCTCGGCCTCGGTCTGCCGGGCCGGGATCATGGCCGGCCGGTCATGCTTGACGCTGGTCACCTTCTCGTAGAAGCCGGGCAGCGTGGTCTTCACCGCCTTGAATCCGCGGTCCACCCGATTGCGGACCTCCGCGGCCAGCTCGTCCGGCGAGCCCCCGGCTCTCGCGTGCGTGTAGACCGGCACCCGGTCCCGGAACCTCCCGCCCAGCAGCCGGTGTACCGGCACCCCCAGCGCCCGGCCGTTCAGATCCCAGAGCGCCTGGTCGATCGCGCTGATCCCGATGGTGAGCAGGGTGCCGCCGAGGAACGCATCCCGGTACAGGCGCTCCGCGTGCTGCTCGATCCTGGTCGGATCACGGCCGACCAGGTATTCGGACAGCTCCTCGATCAAAGCGGAGACCGACCTGGTCCGCCGCCGCATCGCCACCTCGGCCTCGCCGACCACGCCCTCATCGGTCTCGATGCGGACGTAGATCGCGTTGTAGAACCCGAAATCGGCGATCCACTGACGCACACCGGTGACTCGCATGGGACCTCCACAGATCGTTCGCTGTGCGGCGGAATCGTCCGCCGCACTGAAGTTCGCTGCACTGAGAGTATAGGCACGCTAGGACCTAGGACATACCTCCGATGTCCTGGGTGACACCATGGCGCTACGATGTCTCCATGAGTGACGGCATCGACAGGGAGACGAAGTGACCGGCGTGGTGGCGAGGGCATCGGCGGCGTCACGCGAGGCGGCGTCGGGGGACGGGACACCGCGGGAAGGACAGTGGCGGCACACCGCGGTGCCGCTCGGCGCCCAGGTCGCCGACCAGATCCGGGAACTGATCAAGGCCGAGGGTCTCACCGACGGCGACCCGCTCCCCTCCGAATCGGACCTGGCCGGCCGGTACGGGGTGAGCCAGCGGGTGGTCCGCGACGCCCTGCGCACCCTGACCAACCAGGGCCTTGTCGAGACCCGCCAGGGCAAGCGCGCGACGGTCAGCGGACTGCGGCCGGTCGCCGTGGAGGACTACTTCCGGCTCGCCATGCACGCCGACTCGGACGCCATCGACGACCTGCTCGAACTCCGGTTGGCCATCGAGACCAAGGCCGCCGGGCTGGCCGCGGCCCGGGGCAGCGCCGAGGAACTCGCCCGACTGCGCACCATCATGGCGGAACTCAGCGAGGCCGAGGACGACCTCACCCGCCGGGTCGAGCTGGACATGGCGTTCCACGACACCATCGCCCGCGCCTCGGGCAACCGCTTCTTCCAGTCGATCCTGGACGCGCTCGGCGAAGCGCTGACCGCCGAACGGCACCGGGGCGGCCACCTCACCGAGGCGGCCGGGCTGACCCACGCCGAGACCAACACCCAGCACCAAGCCCTGCTGCTGGCGTTGGAGGCACGCGATGCCCAGCTCGCCGAGCAGTGCATGCGGGCGATCCTGGAACGCGCGCGGCACTACTTCCAGGACCTGGACAGCCCGGCATCCGACGCCTAGGCAGGCTTCCTGCACCCCTACAACCACCACCGGCTGCCACATCGCACTCGGGCGCGATGCCGCCTTCGGCCTGGACAGTCCGACCATCGAACACCTAGCCTCTGCCCTAGGACAGGTCTAGGTGGATGAGGGCGGCCCAGCACGCGCCAGCTGAGCTGGCCCGGACCAGGAGGACCGATGGCGGGCGAATGGTGGACCCCGCGGGGGGACGGGCGCAACCTCGGACGGACGGAACTGCGGGGCGAGTACCGCCGTGCCCCGGCCGAGGTGTGGCACTTGAACACCGGCGGTGACGTCCGGTTCGCCCGCACCGCGCGGGTCCGTGACACCGAGGCCCTGCTGGTACAGGCGGGCAGCACACTGGCCGCGACCGCGTGGGACGGCACCCCGCTGTGGCGCGCCGACACACTCGGGATCACCCGGGTGCTGCACGCCGGCCGGTTCGGCGGGTCCCATGCCTGGCACGCCCTGGTCGTCACCGACGAGCGCACAGCGGCCCTCGTCGACCTGGACACCGGGGCACCCACGTGGACATGGAGCACCGAGCCGCAGGCCAGCCTCGCCGGACCGGGCACTTCCAAGGTCTTCGGCGTCCCCGGCGGTTTGCGGTGGGTATGTTTCCCGACCTACTCGACACGGGGCCGCTGCGTCGACTTCACCGATCCGGACCGGCCTTCAGTGGTGTGGGACGTGGACTATGCAGACGCGTACGACGCCGGGTTCGGGCCGGTCGTCGCGGTGGCGGACCTCAGCGGGCACGGACGTCCTCAAGTGCTGCTGTCCAGCCGTTGCGGTACCGGCTACGCCCGCGACGACACCGAGGCGCTGGTCCTCGGCCGCGAGGACGGTCGGCTCTGTCAAGCGGTCCTTGACGCTGCGACCGGCGCCGTACAACTCGCCACGGACTACCGGCCGGATCCCGGCGATTACCCTTGCGCCCGCCCATACGGACTCTTGCAAGCCGTGTCGCTGGACGGCGGCCCGCGGCTCGGAGCCGTGCTGGTCAGCTGCCAGGTCGAGGAGTACGTGGCGGTCACCGCGCACGCCGACTCGGGATTGCGGCGCGCCTGGGGTTGCTTCGTGGAGAAGGACTGGCCCGAGGATCACCGTGAGCTGCGGCCGCAGCTCACGTCGGTCGCCGACGTACGAGGAACCGGGCGTCCGGACCTGGTCGTGGGCCTGTGGCAGGACGACGGGTGGCAAACGCTCGTCGTGGACTTGGAGTCCGGGCCCTCCGGGCCGCCATCCGGTGGCGGGCTGGCGGACGGGGCCCTGGGGGTGCTGCCGGGGAGGTATTTCTGGGGTTGCCACGATCTCGACGGTGACGGGCGACCGAAACTGGTGGTGAGTCGGGAGTCCTCGCGACGGCCGGGCCGCCGCAGCGTGCTGGAGATCGTTGACGGCGCGACATGGGAGACGGTGGCCGAACTGGCCGACGCGGCACTGCTGTTGTCCACGGACTCGGAGTTGCCGGAACACATCGCGTTCCACGCCGAGCGGCGCAGCGCGATCGAGGTACGGGACGGCGAAGGTCGAGCAGGGCTGTTGGTGCGGCGGGACGACGGGATCCATATGTGGAGCGGTCGGGCGCTGCGTTGGCTGGCCGGGCCGGAATACACGCGGGCTGATTGGCACGAAGGAGAGCTTCTGCTGTCCACGGCAGACGGCCGGGTCAGCAGATGCGGTCCTGATCTCCGCCCGATCGGCTCGCCGGTGCCTGCGCACGGGCGGTTCTGCCAGCCGTTGGTCTGGAACCGGGAGCAGGGGCCTGAGATCGTCGCCGACGTGGCCGGCGGATGGGTCGTCGGTGGACGGGTGAGTGGCGGGAACCTCGGTTCCACCCTTTCCGTCTGTTCTGAAGGACTCGAATCCGGATGGCGTGTGCCGGGTACCCTGCCAAGCCTGCATCGCGACGCCGATGGCATCCATCGGCTGGTTGTGTCCGACCCGGGCGGCGACCACCCGGCTGCGTCCCTCCACCGTGAACCCGGCGCCCCGGACGCCACGTCGATCACGATCGCGTTGCCCGCACCTCCGGCACTCGCCCTCGTCCCGTTCGGCCGCGCCTTCCACCTGCTCGCCAACCTGCACACCGGTGTCCACACCGCCGCGCTCGCCCTCTACGACGAATCCGGCGCGGTTGTGTGGTCCGATCCACTGCACGGCGGCCACCCGTCCCTGCCCGGAGTCATGCCCATGGGCGACGACACCTGGCTGATCGCCGCCGACGACCACGGGCGCCTACGCCTCTACGACTCGACCGGAGATGTCCGCACGGAGAACGACTGGACCGCCGCGTACACCACACCGGTCGCCGTTCCGGCCGCTGATGGCGTTGGTGGTACGGCCGCCGTACTGCGCGCGGATGGAATTCACGGCCTGGAACTGATCGGCCTCGACGGTAGGACGATCTGGCGGGTCAGCACCGAACTGTGGCGCTACTTCCCGGGCCGCGCGGCCTTGGCACGCGCTCTCGAACCGGGACACTGGCTCCTCGGAGCCGTGTCCCGCGACGGCGAGTTCGCAGCGTTCGACGCGGCCAGCGGTGAGGTCCACTGGCGTCTCGATATCGGCCCCACCATCCCCGAGCGCGCCGTGGCGGCAGGTGACCTCGACGGCGACGGCCGCGACGAGTTCCTTGTAGGTACTCGAGACGGACGTCTGCTGTGCTTGCGCGACGGAGCCATCGTCTGGGAGCACCAGCTCCCCGCCGCGATCACCAACCCGGTGCTCGCCGACGTGGACGGCGACGGCCGGCTACAGATCCTGGTGGCAACCGCCGACGGGAAGGTGCGGTTGTTCGCGGCCACAGCTTGACTCTGTCGGGGATCTTGAGCGGCTGCGTCAGTCGCTGGTCGCTCGCCATGACCGCGGGCGGGAATGAGGTGACCGGCCGGGGAGCGCCGCGGCGGGGCGGGGCGCTCCGGAGTGCCGGTGGCTGCCGAGTGCGGGGTCGCCCGCGCCGCCGCAGCCGCAGTCGCAGCCGCTGAGCGGGAGGGGGGCCGCGAGGAGCGCGAGTGCGGGGCGGCGCCGGATCATGTGCCGACCTTTGGCGGCAGATGTGAGGAACTCGTCGGGTTCTAGGCCCGCTTCGGCTTCCCCTCGGTGTACAGCCAGGTGTGGAACAGGTCCTTCAGGTTTTTCCCGGACTCCTGCTCGGCCAGGCGCACGAACTCCTCGGTGGTGCCGTGTCCGTCGCGGTGCTGGGTGGGCCAGGCGCGCAGGATCCGGAAGAACGTGGGGTCGCCGACGGCCCTGCGCAGCTCGTGCAGGGTCATGGCGCCGCGGTCGTACACCGGGTCCTCGAAGAGGTTGTCGCCGCTGCCGGGATCGCCGGGCGGGATGTCCCACAGGTCGTCGTCCTTCGGGCTGGCGTACAGCTCGTCGAATGTCTCCTGGGCGGTGTCGCCGCCGTGCTGTTCGTCGTAGAGCCACTCCGCGTAGCTCGCGAAGCCCTCGTTGAGCCAGATGTCCTTCCAGGAGGTGAGGGCGACGGAGTCGCCGAACCACTGGTGGGCGATCTCATGGACGAAGGTCGACAGGTCGGGTGCCGAGTCGTAGACGGGCCGGGTCTGGCTCTCCAGGGCGTACCCGACGTCCGGGGCGTGGTCGACGATCGAACCGGCGGCCCGGTACGGGTACGGGCCGAAGAGCTTGCTCTCCCACTCCAGCACGGAGGGCAGTTTCTTCAGGACGGGCACCGACGCCTTCGCCTCCCGGGGGTCGACGGCGTTGTACACCTGGATGCCGTCGGCGGTGGTGTACCGCTCGACATCGAACTTCCCGATCGAGGCCGTGGCCAGATAGGCGGCCATCGGCTCGCTCTGGCGCCAGCGGAAGGTGGTGCGGCCGTTCTCGGTGCGCTGCCCGAGCAGGACACCGTTGGCGACGGCGGTACGCCCCTCGGGGACGGTGATCGTGACGTCGTAGGAGGACTTGTCCAGCGGGTGGTTGTTCGCCGGGAACCAGGTCATCGAGCCCTGTGGCTGCCCGGCGACGAACGCGCCGTCGTCGGTGTGGATCCAGCCGTCCTGGGAGCCGTCGGAGTCGGTGATGGGCTGGGGCGTGCCGTTGTAGTCGACCCTGACCTGGAACTCCTGGTCCTTGTCGAGGGACCGGCGCGGGGTGATGACCAGTTCCTGGCCGCTGCGGCGGACGCCCGCGGCCTCGCGGTCGACGGTGACGCCGGTGACCTTGAGCCCCTGGAGGTCGAGGTCGAAGCTGGACAGCGCGTGGGTGGCGCGGGCGGTGAGGACCGCCGTGCCGTCGAGGTGCCGGGCGGCGGTGTCGTAACGGAGCGTCAAGTCGTAGTGCTGGACGTGGTATCCGCCGTTTCCGGCGAGCGGGAAGTAGGGGTCGCCGACGCCGGAGGCTCCGGGCGCGGCGGCCAAGGACGGTTCGGCGGCGCCGAGCAGCGCCGCCAGGGCGACGGGGACGGTGGCGAGGACGGCCTTGCGGCGCAGCACCGTGGTGCGTCGTCCTGCGCCCTGCGGTGGCAGTGGCGTCACATGCGCTCCTTGAGAGGGGGCCGATGATCGTCCGCCCCAGACTAGGGTCGGTTTCGCCCCGAATTGCCCATGCTCGGGGGAATTCGCTCCGCGTCGTCCACCGGTCGGCCGGTCTCGTCACAGTACGCTCGCGGCACCGTCCGCGCCCCCAGAAAGGTCCCGATCGTGAGCGTACGCGTGCGTCGCGTCTACGAACCGCCCGAGCCCGACGACGGTCTGCGGGTCCTGGTCGACCGGCTCTGGCCGCGCGGCATGGCCAAGGATGCCGCCGAGATCGACGAGTGGCCCAAGACCCTGACCCCGTCGACCGAGCTGCGCCAGTGGTACCACGCGGGCGAGGGTGACTACGCCGAGTTCCGCCACCGCTACGAGGTCGAACTGGAGGAGCCGGAGTCCGCCGCGCTCCTCGACGGACTGCGCGCGTCGGCCCGCACCGGGCCGGTGACGCTGCTCACCGCTTCCAAGAACCCGCGGCAGAGCCATGCGGCGGTCCTGGCGGCGCTGCTGAGCGACTGACCCGGCGACTGACCCGGTGACTCACTCGGTGACCGCCCCGGCGGCCCGCCCGGCCGCTCAGCCGGTCTGCCGTGCCGCGGCCCGCCCCGCGGCGCGGCCGGAGAACAGGCAGCCGCCGAGGAAGGTGCCCTCCAGCGCGTTGTAGCCGTGGACGCCGCCGCCGCCGAACCCGGCCACCTCACCCGCCGCGTACAGCCCGTCCACGGGCTGCCCGTCGGCGCCCAGCGCGCGGGAGTCCAGGTCGGTCTGGATGCCGCCGAGTGTCTTGCGGGTGAGGATGTGCAGCTTGACGCCGATGAGCGGGCCCGCGGCGGGGTCGAGGACGCGGTGCGGGACGGCGACCCGGCCGAGGCGGTCACCGATGTAGCGGCGGGCGTTGCGGATGCCCTGGATCTGGGAGTCCTTGCTGTAGGGGTTGTCGATCTGCAGATCGCGGGCCTCGATCTGGCGGCGCACCACGGCGGGGTCCAGCAGGGGCCGCTGAGTGAGACCGTTCATCTTCTCGACGAGCCGCTCCAGGGTGTCGGCGGTCACGAAGTCCGCTCCGTGGCGCACGAAGTCCCGCACCGGCCCGGGGGCGCCGTTGCCGAGCAGCCGGTCGCGCAGCACCGCCCTGCGGTCCTTGGCCGTGATGTCGGGGTTCTGCTCGGAGCCCGACAGCGCGAACTCCTTCTCGATGATCTTCCGGGTGAGGATGAACCAGGAGTGGTCGTGGCCCTTGAGGTCCTCGGTGGTACGCAGATGCCCGAGGGTGCTCAGGGTGTCGTAGCCGGGCAGACAGGGGTCGGGCAGCCGGCGGCCGAGCGCGTCCAGCCAGACCGAGGAGGGTCCGGGCAGGATGCGGATGCCGTGCCCGGGCCAGACCGGGTCCCAGTTGCGCAGGCCCTCCGTGTAGTGCCACATGCGGTCCCGGTTGACCAGGCGCACGCCCGCCCGGGCGCTGATGTCGAGCATCCGGCCGTCGACATGGGCGGGGACGCCGGTGACCAGGTGCGCGGGGGGTGTGCCGAGCCGCTCGGGCCAGAACCGGCGCACCATGTCGTGATTGGCGCCGATGCCGCCGCTGGTGACGATCACGGCCTGGGCGGTGAGCTCGAAGTCACCGATCCGGTCGCGGTTGGAGGCGACCCCGCGGGGCGCGTCGTCGGGGGCGAGCACGGTGCCGCGGACCCCGGTCATCCGCCCCGCCTCGACGACGAGTTCGTCCACCCGGTGACGGTGATGGAAGGTCAGCAGCCCGTCCCGGGCGGCCTGCCGGGCGTGGCGCGCGAACGGCTCGACGACGCCGGTGCCGGTGCCCCAGGCGATGTGGAAGCGGGGCACGGAGTTGCCGTGCCCGTCGGCGCGCAGATCCCCGCGTTCGGCCCAGCCGACGGTGGGCAGCAGGGAGATGCCGTGCCCCTGGAGCCAGGACCGCTTCTCGCCGGCCGCGAACTCGACGTAGGCGCGGGCCCAGCGCACCGCCCAGGAGTCCTCGTCCGCGAGCCGGTCGAATCGCGCGCTGCCCTGCCAGTCGTTCCAGGCGAGGTCGAAGGAGTCCTTGATGCCGAGGCGCCGCTGCTGAGGGGAGTCGACGAGGAAGAGCCCGCCGAAGGACCAGAACGCCTGGCCGCCGAGGTTGGCGGCGTTCTCCTGGTCGACCAGGGCCACGCGCCTGCCCCGGCTGGTGAGTTCGTGCGCCGCGACCAGGCCGGCGAGGCCCGCTCCGACGACGATGACGTCCGCGTCCATGGCGAGGCGTTCCCTTCCCTCTACGAATCGTGCGGGGCGTGCGGGGTGCCGCTGCCGTCGGTCAGCAGCGCGGTGAGCAGGTGGCCGAGCCAGACACGGGCGGCGTCCACGTCCCGGTCCAGCAGCAGTTGGGTGGAGACCCCGTCGTAGGCGGCGACCACGGCGTGCGCGGCGCCCTCGGCGTCGCCGAGCACGGCGGGGAGCGCGGTGTGGCCCCCGGCCCGGGCAAGCCGGTCCGCGATCGCCCGTCTGAGGCGGGCCCGGTGGTCGAGGAGTGCCCGGGCCACAGCAGGGCGGCGGGCGGCGTGCACCAGGAAGTCCGTCTTGACCAGCAGCCAGTCCACGTCCAGCAGGAGCACCTCGGTGACCCGGGCCACGGAGGCGGGGACGTCGAGGCCGGGGCCGTCCAGGGCCAGCGCGTCGGCCACCTGCTCGGCGATGAGGCCGGCCCGCTCCCGGTAGAGGGCGAAGAACAGCTCGTCCAGGGTGGCGAAGTTGGAGTAGAACGCGCCTCTGCTGAAGCCGGCGGCCTCGCAGACCTCTTCGATGGAGACATGGCCGAAGCCCTTCGCCGCGAACACCGTGAACGCGGCGTCGAGCAGCCTGGCCCGGGTCCGTACCCGGCGCCGGGTCACCCGCCCCGCCGTCTGCCCCGTCACGCTCGGACCTCCAGTCGATACGGGAATCGAACCGGGCATCGAACCAGGAGTCGATACGGAATTCGATACGGGAATGTATCGGATACGCCGATGTATCGAAAGGCCGGGAAGCGCCGTCGCACAGCGGCACGCACCGGGCCGAAAGAGCGTCACCGTACAACGGCACGCGCCGGGCCGCGATCGTGGGAACACATTTTCGATTCGCGGGCTACGCTGGTGGCATGGCCACGCACTTCCAGGGCTCCCTGTTCGACCAGACCGACGAACTGCGGCTCGCCGCACTCGACGGCGCGCGCCGGACCGCACTGGGCGCCGGCGCCTGGATCGATGTGCTGCCCGGCTGGCTGAGCGGCGCCGACTCACTGTTCGAGCGACTGGCCGCGGATGTGCCGTGGCACGCGGAACGGCGCACGATGTACGACAGCGTCGTCGACGTGCCGCGGCTGCTCGCCTTCTACGGGGCCGACGACCCACTGCCGCATCCACTGCTGGCCGAGGCCCGCGACGCGCTCTGCCGCCATTACGCCGGCGAGCTGGGCGAGCCCTTCACCACGGCCGGCCTGTGCTACTACCGCGACGGCCGGGACAGCGTCGCCTGGCACGGCGACCGGATCGGGCGGGGCGCCCGCGAGGACACCATGGTGGCGATCCTCTCCGTGGGCACCCCTCGGGACCTGCTGCTGCGCCCGGCGGGCGGCGGCCACTCGGTCCGTCGGCCGCTCGGCCACGGCGATCTCCTCGTGATGGGCGGCTCCTGCCAGCGGACATGGGAGCACTGCGTCCCGAAGACGACGCGCGCCACGGGGCCGCGCATCAGCGTCCAGTTCCGCCCGCACGGCGTACGGTGAGGCTCGCGCACCCCGCACACCACGGCGGCCCGCGCGTCTGGTTCGCTGCCCCCGTCGGGCAGCACACTCAGGACTCGGGGAGATCATGCGGGCAGACGTACGCCAAGTCGCCGACGGTGCCTACCTGGTGCGCGGCAACCACACCAACTGGGTGATCCTCACCGACGGGGACGCGGCGACCCTGGTGGACACCGGCTATCCCGGGGACCGGCAGTTGGTGCTCGACTCCCTGAACGCGGTGGGTAGCGCACCCGAGGCGGTCGAGGCCGTGCTGATCACGCACGCGCACAACGACCACCTGGGCTCGGCCGAGTACCTGCGCGGCGCCTACAAAACCCCGGTCTATCTGCACGAGGCCGAAGTCCCGCACGCCCGCCGGGAGTTCCTCCAGCAGGTGTCCGCGGGCGCGGTGCTGCGCAACGCCTGGCGGCCCGGCGTCGTGCCGTGGCTCGTGCATGTGCTGCGGGTCGGGGGCACGCAGCAGCACCCGGTCACCGCTCCCGAGGCGTTCCCCACCACGGGCGCGCTGGACCTGCCGGGCCGGCCGGTCCCGGTGCACACCCCCGGCCACACCGACGGGCACACCGTCTACCACCTGCCCGACCTCGGCATCGTCGTCTCCGGCGACGCCCTGGTCAGCGGCCACCCCATCGCCCGGCTGCGCGGACCCCAGCTGCTGCCGGTGATGTTCGACCATGCCCGAGCCCGCGCCGTGGACTCGCTGGACCTGATCGCGAGGCTCGACGGCGACATCCTGCTGCCGGGCCACGGGCCGGTGCACCACGGGTCGGTGCGCGAGGCCGCCGAGCAGGCCCGGGACCGGGCGCTGACCCGCGCGCGGTAGGCCGTATAGGGTTCGCGGCATGGCCATGCAGATCAGCGCCACCAACCCGGAGCACCCCGCGCTCCTGCTGGAACTCCCCTGGAGTCTGCCCCTTCAGGAGTGGCCCGAGGACTACCTCGTGCCGCTCCCCCGCGGCATCTCCCGGCACGTGGTGCGCTACGCCCGGGCCGGCACCGAGGTCATCGCGGTCAAGGAACTCGCACAGCGGCCCGCGCTGCGCGAGTACGAGCTGCTGCGCGACCTGGACCGGATCGGCATCCCCGCCGTCGACCCGCTGGCCCTGATCACGGGCCGCACCGACGCCGCCGGGGAGCCGCTGGAGTCGGTGCTGGTCACCCGGCATCTGCGCGGCTCGATGCCGTACCGCTCGATGTTCGAGACGACCATGCGGCCGGAGACCATGCACCGGCTCATGGACGCCCTGGCCGTGCTGCTGGTGCGGCTGCACCTGGCCGGGTTCGCCTGGGGCGACTGCTCGCTGTCCAACACGCTGTTCCGGCGCGACGCGGGCGCGTACGCCGCCTATCTGGTGGACGCCGAGACCGGCGACCTGCGCCCGCGGCTCAGCCCCGGGCAGCGGGAGTACGACCTCGACCTGGCGCGCGTGAACATCAGCGGCGAGCTGCTGGACCTGGAGGCGTCCGGGGCGCTGCACCCCTCCGTCGACGCCGTCGAGTTCGGTCACGAGATCCGCATCCGCTACGACGCGCTGTGGGAGGAGCTGACCCGCACCTCGGTGTACCCGGCGGGCAAGTACCACTACATCGAGCGCCGCATCCGGCGCCTGAACGACCTCGGCTTCGACGTGGCCGAGATGCAGATCGAGCACTCCTCCAACGGCGACACCGTCACCTTCGTGCCCAAGGTCGTCGACGCGGGCCACCACCAGCGCCAACTGCTGCGCCTGACCGGCCTGGACACCGAGGAGAACCAGGCCCGGCGGCTGCTGAACGACCTGGAGAGCTGGATGGCCACCCAGGAGGACTACGCGCCCGGCGACCCCCTCGCCGCGCCTCCCGAGGTACTGGCCCACCGCTGGGTGCGGGACGTGTTCCGTCCGACCGTGCGGGACGTGCCGCTTCGGCTGCGCGGAGCGATGGATCCCGCGGAGATCTACCACGAGCTGCTCGAACACCGCTGGTATCTGTCCGAGCGGGCGCAGCAGGACATCGGCCTGGACACGGCGGTCGCCGACTACATCGCGAACGTCCTGCCGAAGGCCCGCGAGACGCTGGAGCCGACGACCCCCGAGTGACCCGACGTCGGGCCCGAGGCGCGCGGGCTCGGCTGGGCGCTCCGCTGGATCGGTCGTGGTCGGTCGTCGTTCGACCGCGGCGCCGTCGTGGCCGGGCGCGCCGTTCCCCGCGCCCCTTACGGAGCGCCGGCGGGGCGGGGTGTGGTCAGGTGCGCGACACCACAGCCACCGGGCACGGCGCGTGGTGCAGCACTCCGTGCGCCACCGAGCCGACGCGGGCCGCCCCGCTGGAAGAGCCATGGTCGGTCGTCGTTCGACCGCGGCGCCGTCGTGGCCGGGCGCGCCGTTCCCCGCACCCCTTACGGAGCGCTGCCCGGACCACGGCGCAAGCGGCCACGCCCCTCCCGGGGCGCGGCCACGCCACCGCGCGATCAGTCGTGTGGCACCACGGCCACCGGGCACGGCGCGTGGTGCAGCACTCCGTGCGCCACCGAGCCGATGCGGGCGCCGACCGCCGTGTGGTGTGCCCGGCGTCCCACCACCATCAGCTGGGCCCGATCGGCGACCGACAGCAGCACCTGGCCCGCGCTGCCCATCTCGACGTGCTCGGTGACGGGGACGCCGGGGAACCGCTCCCGCCACGGTGCGAGCGCCTCGGCCAGCGCCTTCCGCTCGTACGGCTCCAGGCCCCCGGCGTCGTCGAGGAGCTTCATCGAACCCGGGCTGTAGGCGAAGACGGGCGGCAGGGTCCAGGCCCGGACGGCACGGAGCGTGGCCCGGCGGGCCGCGGCGGTCTCGAACGCGAACCGCAGGGCGGCGGCGCTGTCCTGCGGGCCGCCCTGCTGACCCACGACCACGTCCCGGCCGGCCGCCTCGGTGGCGGCCCGGTCGCCGGCGCGCACCAGCACGACCGGCCGCGCGGCCTCGGCGATCACCTGCTGTCCGACGGAGCCGAGCAGGAACCCGACGACCCCCGTGTGCCCGCGCGAACCGAGCACCAGCAGCTCCGCGCCGGCCGCGGCGGCGACCAGCGACTCGACGGCGTGGCCCTCCACGACGTCCACGGTCACCGTCAGCTCCGGGTGGCGCTCGGTGACCGTGCGCACCGCCGCCGCGGTCGCGCCGCGCACCCAGCCGTCCTGGGTGTCCCGGTCCGCCGCCCCGACGGCCTCGTGCGGCTGGAACCGCCACACGTGCAGCACGTGCAGGGGCCGGTCCCGCCGGACGGCTTCCCGGGCCGCCCAGGCCAGCGCGGCCAGGCTCTCCTCCGTACCGTCGACCCCTGCCGTGATCGGGCGTGTCATGCGCAGGTCCTCCTGCTCGTCGTCGCGCGTCTGCGGGGTCCAGTCTTCCCCACCCGGGCCGCAGTACGGCCCGCCGGGGGTACCCCGACCTGGGGCTTGACCCGGGATCGTGGACACCGGTTGTTATGCGGCAGTGGTCAGAGTAACTGATCGCTGTTCGAAGGCGTTCGGGCTCATCTGGCCGATGCTGGAGTGCCTCCTTCTGGTGTTGTAGCGGGTGGCCCATCGGAAGACCGCGAGGCGGGCTGC
>NZ_JBSGBN010000098.1:0-35778 GCF_053601275.1 Streptomyces sp. NPDC004752
GAACGGCTCGCACCCTTGGCCATGCACCCACCGGGACCGAGAGGTCACAACCCTACTCGTGAGGGCTGCAGAAAGGATGGTCCTCTAATGAGCGCTCCCGGGCTGGAACGCCTTTCCCTCAATACCGCCACCACCAAAAGGTGGACGCTGGCAGAAGCCGTGGAAGGATGCGCCCAAGCCGGTATCGGCGGTATCGGGCTGTGGCGTGACAGAGTCGCGGAAATCGGCGTCAGCAAGGCGGCCAAGCTCGTGCAGGATGCCGGGCTGAGCGTCACCTCGCTGTGCCGAGGCGGGTTCCTCACCGACCCGGCCGCGGACCAGCACGCCGCGGCGCTCGCCGACAACTGTCGGGCCATCGAGGAAGCCGCACACCTGGGCACAGACACCTTGGTCATGGTGGTCGGCGGTCTGCCCCGAAACAGCAAGGACCTGACCGGCGCCCGAGCCGCCGTGCGCGACGCGATCAGTGAACTCGCCCCCTACGCCGGTGAACACGGCGTCCGACTGGCCATCGAGCCGCTGCACCCGATGTTCTGCGCGGACCGTGCTGTCATCTCCACCCTCGGACAAGCACTCGATCTGGCCGAGCAATTCCCTCTTGAGCAGGTCGGCGTCGTCGTCGACACCTACCACGTCTGGTGGGACCCACAGGTGGCGGAACAGATCGCCCGCGCTGGTCAGCGCATCGCCTCCTACCAGGTCTGCGACTGGATCACGCCACTGCCCGCCGACACACTCCTCGGCCGCGCTCACGTCGGCGACGGGCACATCGACTTCCGCACGCTCACCGACGCAGTCGGCGCCGCCGGATACTCGGGCTGGATCGAGGTCGAGATCTTCAACCAGGATGTCTGGGACACCCCTGGCGCCCAAACCCTGCGAACCATGACGGAGCGCTATCTGTCCCACGTGGTCCCGCGATGAAGGTGGTCCTCGCCCGGGATCCTTCAAGGACCCCGGCGAGGCAACCAACGCCGACCGCCCGTGCCGCCTGAGCAGTTTCGACATGCGGGGCACCGAGTAGGTGACGCGGAGCTTCCGGCCGATCAGCGTATCGACCCGAGAAAGGGACCACCGCTGATCGGCCCGGCCGTGCGCCGGCGGCCCCCGACTGACAGGGCAGGAGGCGGTGTGCGGAGAGCCGCATGGTGCTACATGGTGCGGGGAACGGTTGCGATGGCATCCAGGCGCAGTGGCCTGCCCGCGTCTTGCAGTTCGTGCAGTGTCGGGCAGATCCAGCCGCCTTCGTCGAAACCCAATTGTCTTTGAAGTCCGTGTAGTTGGGCTCCCAAAAAACGGGATAGTCATATCGAGGCCGCTTGTCCCAGCCTGTCGTCACCGTAGGGATGACCTGGCCACCCGCGACAGCGTACTGCGACCACAAGGCGGTCTCGGGGTCGGCCAGTTGTGCATACGGCACGCCAGACGTCGCCCCGGTCGCGTATCGGCTCACCGTATCGGCCCCGACTGCGGCCTTGACGTCCGCCGCACCCTGCGCGGTCCATGCCATCACCACGATGTACGGATCGGGCAATCCTGCCGCGGCCGCGGCAGACCGCACCTTGGTGACCCGGGCAGCGTTGGCGTGATTCACCTCTGTGTTGGCGGGTTCGCCACGCTCCGGCGTTTGCCGTTGATCGCACTCGGACGCCCGCATGGTGCACCGTGTGCAGCAGCGGCAGAGGCTGGTCGAGGAACGCCAGGGTCTCGGTGACAAACGCTGCTGCTACGAAGCAGTCGAACAGGACCAGATCCGAGCACTGCACGTATCCATGAGAGTGGCCTGGTGGCACGATCACAGCACTACCCGGCCGGACCTGTCGGCCTTCATCGGAGCAGACGTAGGTCGCAGTCCCACCCGTTACCAGGGTGACTTCCAGGAACTCATGCTCGTGCGGCGCGGCTGTTCCGTCCAGGTGGTGACGGTGAGTCCATACCGGGAGGCCGTCGGGACTGCCCACGCTCTCGTCGTAGCGAGAATTCTGCCCCGACGGCCTATGACTCGTTGTCAACTTGGCTCCCGGAATTCTCGATCAGAATGAGTGGGAGGCGCCGACCGTGGTCTGCGCCCCGCCACTGACTCGTCAGTAGGGCAACACAAACTCCGTGGGCTCGCCCTGATGCCAGGAGACGACGATCCGGTCTCCTTGGCCGGCCACGCGCTCCACGGTGACTACGGGAGCAGGCTCGTCGTAGGGCCGGCGGGACAGCCCGACCACGGCGACGACGATGTCGTCGACGGATACGGTCCGTGTCGCCAGCCAGGGCACGCCGGTGAACTCGCCGAGAGGGCTGGTTCCCTGTTCGACGGCGACCCCGGCTTCGTCAAGTCCGCATACTCCGTGGATGAAGGAGCGCAGATCGTCACCGGCCGCTTCGGCGAACACGTGTTGCCGGTATGTGCCCGAGTCCGACCGGAGTGGCTTGGAGGAGGCGACGGGCCAACCTCCGATGCGTAGCCGCACGGCCGATGTCGGGCTGTCCACTCGCGCCAGACGTACCTCGATGCCACCGCGAACAACGGAAGCGACGGTGAGAACCGGACCAGGAGTCACAGCACCGGCCGGGCCCGCTCCGAAGTTCGGGCCGGTCTCGTTTGCCGTGTCGATCCAGCTGACAGGTCCCTGCGAGGCAGCGAGGAGCACACCATCCGCCAGTTCCCGGGCGAACAGCGTACGGAACCCGCTTCGATGGCTGGCCCTGCCGTCGGTGTCGAGCAGCACCACCGCGTTGTCGACCGGATTGTCAACAGATGGGCCTGTCACCGATGGCAAGGTGGCCGTGGAGTACCCGAGCCGGGTGTAGAGCGGGGAATCGGCGCAGGTTTCACCGGGCCGCGCAGTGTCCGTGCCATGGTTGAGCACGGTGACGATGCCGTCGGACCGGCGCGCGGACACCAACCAGCCGGGTGCCTCGACCACGCGGGCGATGTCGTCGGTCTCGATGGGCAGGGGTTGCTCGACGTCCGTCCACACCGCATGGTCGGACGGAAGGAGCAGGCCGAGCATGCCTTTCGCCGCCCAGTACGGAGAGCCCGGCCCTGAATAGGACTGGCGCATCTGGGGCCAGGGGCCGTGCCATCCGAGGCTGAGCAGGCCGTCTGGTTCGAGCGCGTCGTGCTTCACGAAATGCGAGATGATTCCGCTGGCCGCGCGTCGGAGCAACCCCGGCGGGTGCTGTCCGGAACCGGTGATCGCGGACACCCACAGCGGGGCGGCGGAGGCGAAGCGGTAGGTGAGACTGCGGCCCTGCAACAGGGGGGAGCCGTCGGCGCCGATGAGGCGGAGTACGTCCTCGGTGTAGCGACCCAGATCGGCCGCCCACTGATCACGGAGCGGCTGCGGACACAGCGTGCCGGTGACGTCGAACAGCCGCGTCCACAGCATCGGGTACAGGTGCAGCGCCCAGCCGTTGTAGTGGTCGAACAGCCGGCCGTGACCGTCGGCCAGCCAGCCGTTCGGCCTCCGTAGCGATGCGTGGAGGGCGAGGCTCTCCTCGATCTCCGTGGCAGACCAAGGGCCCCCGACCTCACGGAGGAACGATTCCACGATGATGCGGAACCATGTCCAATTGCTCTCCGGGTACCACTGTCCGAGTACGGCGGACAACCAGTCGACGGTCTGCTCGCGAACACGTGCGTCCAGGCGGTCCCACAGCCAGGGCCGGGTCGTCTGAAGGCTCAGCGCGATGGAAGCGGCCTCGACCTTTGCCTGGTGCAAGCCGTCGTCGGGACGTGGCCATGCCTCCGGCGACGCCGGATCCGTACCCGCCGCCAGGCCCCTGGCATACCTCTCCAGGTGGTTCCGCGGATCGTCGCCGCCACGACCGGCCGCGAGGAAGGCTGCGATGAGAAAGGTACGGGCGAACCCCTCCAGGCCGTCGGAGACCGGGCCGCTGACGCTGGCCGGGCCGGGAAGATCGATCCGGGCGCCGGCAGGCGAGCGGTAGGAGTCGACCGCGGTCAGCATGCGGTCCGCCAGCAGCTCCCAGTGTTCCCGTGTCCATCCGGTGTACGGGGAGCGGATGAAGTCGGGTGTACTCGTCATGCTTGCACCGCCAGGCTCTGTCGGGTGATCGGGCACAGCGGGGGTAGGCCGGCCGCATACCGCTCGAGCTCGGTGAGTGCCGCACGCGCCATGGAATGTGTCTCCGCCCCCTGGGACCCTGCTATGTGCGGGGTCACCAGGACATTGGGAAGGTCGTAGAGGGGGGAGTCCGCGAGAAGCGGCTCGGGATCGGTGACATCGAGGATGGCGTCCAGCCGTCCCGACGCGCAGGCGCGTTCGAGTGCCGAGGTGTCCACCAGTGCCCCGCGGGCCGTGTTGATCAAAGTGGTACCCGGCCGAAGCTCTGCCAGTTCCGCTTCGCCGATCATGTGCCGGGTCCCAGGCAGCAACGGGGCGTGCAGCGACAGGACGTCGGCGCGCGGCAACGCCTCGGCCATGTCGACCAGTTCGGCACCTGCCGCGGTAACCTCTGCGGGATCCGCGAACGGATCCACCACGAGGATCGGTCCCTCGTGCAGTGTCCGCAGGAGGGCTGCCACACGGCGTCCGATCCTTGAGAAGCCCACGAGCACGACCGTGCGGTTGTGCCCGCTCAGCTCGCCCCGGCCGTCGCGGTAGGCCCAGTCCTCCCGGTACTTGCGAGCGTCTTGGGCCAGGAAGGGAACCTTCTTGAAGGACCACAACACCGCAGCCAACGTGTACCGGGCGACCGGCTCCGCGTTGGCGTCTGCAGCAGTGGTGACCACGATTCCGCGGTCGAGAACCCGTTCGTCGACGTGCCCGCGCACACTGCCGGCGGCATGGAAGACGGCACGCAGACGCGGTGCGGCAGCCAGCACGTCGTCGTCGAGCGGCGGGCATCCCCAAGAGGTGATCAGTACCTCCACCTTCGCCAGCCGGGTGCGAACGTCACGGGAAGTCAACTCGTCGGTCGCCAGTGGCTCGGCGACCGACGCCGAAGCACGAAGACGTGTGAGTTCGGGCTCACCGAACTGAACGTGCAGAGTGTCGCTTGCCATGGCCAACAGTGTTTCCGGCCGGTGTCCACGCGGCTCGCCGGCGACCGCCTCGTGCACTGGAGGCTTGTGCATCACAGCTCCCTTCCCGACGATGTGGCCGTCGCAGGCAGCAGTGGACCTGACGCTGCGCGTGGCCTGGGAGCTCCGGATGGAGGACTGAGGAGGCCTCCGACGCCATGCCGGCAGGGGAGCCTCTCGGGCACATTGCCCCTCCCGGGCACTGGGTGTGAAACCTGGTACTTGAACACGGGCCATTGCTCTGTCACGAACGCGATGTTATTGAAGGGGGTACAGATGTCATGCAGGGCTGGATTGTGCGGAAGTGGGACGAAGTTGCCTAGTGCATCGCGATACAGATATGAGCGTGCCACCGTGTTCCGCTCGGATGGTCTGCCCGTCTGGGCCGATCGTCACGAGATCACGGCTGACGTGGCTGCCCATGACCACGACTTCTTGGAAATTGCCCTCGTCACCCAGGGGCGCGCCCTCCATGTCGCCGTCGATGGCGACCACCCCATCCGCCCAGGCAGCGCCGTAGTGATCCCGCCGAACCAGTGGCATGCCTACCGAGAGTGCGAGGACCTGGTGGTCTTCGACTGCTTCGTGGCGCCGGAGCTGGTCCACAGCACGCTGCCATTCCTCGACGCCGAGCTGCCTCTGATGGCCGGACTGCACGCCTCGACCCTGCCGCTTCCGCAGCGGGTGCAGCTTGGTTCGGGCGAGCTGAGCGCGGCGATCGCAGAGCTGTACAGCATGAGCGACACCACTGCCGGCCCGCGCTCCCGTCTCCAGATCATCGGGCACCTCTTGATCTACCTCGATCTGCTGAACCACTCGTGGGCCGCGGAGGACTCCATGGAGCGTCGTCGGCGAGCCAAGCTGCATCCTGCGGTGTCCTGCGCCGTCAAGGTGATGGAGGACGACCCGGGTCGCTCCTGGACCCTTGCGGAACTGGGTGCTCTGACCTCGATGGAGCGTACGTACCTCGTCCGGTTGTTTCAGCGCGATCTCGGAGTCTCGCCGATCGCCTATCTCAATCAACTGCGGGAGCAAGCAGCGGCCCGGCTTCTGGTGCAAACCGATCAGTCGGTCGCGAGGATCGGAGCGCAGCTTGGCTGGGGAGACGCCGGCTACTTCGCGCGTCGATTCAAAGCCGCCTACGGGCTGACACCCTCTGCCTACCGGAGGCGTGCCCTCAAGGGTCAGGGCTGGGACCACTACCTGCCCGGCTCGGAGGGCGCGCCCCCCTCGGCTACCCGGTCATAGGACAACTCTGTCCGACTCTCGCCCAATTCAAGCCATGGTGACAGCCAACATTGGCCAATAGTGTCACGACCGTGACAGAGCAGCATTACTCCCATGTGAACTCCGCCGGAAGATCTCGTCACCCGGGGTTCCCGGCATGAGCGGGCCGGAGGCGGGGATCGCCGCGATCGGCTCGATGGACCGCGAAGCCGGGTACGACGAGCCGCAAGGTGTGGCCGATCCGAACGAACCTCCCCGTCAGCACACACGACGGCGATTCACGAGGCTCGGCCGCCTCCGGCGTGACCGATTGTTCGTCATCCTCATGCTCCCGGGGCTGGCCTACTTTCTGGTATTCCACTACGCGGTCCTCTTCGGCAACGTAATCGCCTTCAAGGACTACATTCCTTTCGATGGGTTCTGGGGGAGCGCCTGGGTCGGTGTCCAGAATTTCAAGGATCTTCTCGGCGACCCCGGCTTCTGGCATGCGGCCCTCAACACGGTCGAGATCGCCGGGTTGCAGTTGATCTTCTACTTCCCCGCCCCGCTGGCCCTGGCTCTGCTGCTGCACAGCCTCACGTCCCACACTCTTCGACGGTTTGTGCAGTCGGTGGTGTACCTGCCCCACTTCATGTCCTGGGTGATCGTGGTCGCGATGGCCCAGCAGATGCTCGGCAGTACCGGTCTTTTCAACTCCGCGCTGACGGGAGCCGGACTGCACACGGTCGACATCATCGGCAACCCGGACCTGTTCAAGCCGCTGACCGTGCTGCAGGTCATTTGGAAGGACTGCGGCTGGGGGACGATCATCTTCCTTGCGGCACTCACCCAGGTCGACGATCAGCTCTACGAGGCATCGGCCATCGACGGGGCGGGCCCGTGGCGCAGGTTCTGGCACATCACCCTGCCGACCATCCGGCCCATCATCATCCTGCTGCTCATCATGCGGATCGGGGAGATCCTGTCCGTCGGCTTTGAGCAGATACTGCTGCAACGAACAACTGTTGGCCCCGACGCAGCGGAAATCATCGACACCTTTGTGTACTACAAGGGCATCGTCGGCGGAAACTTCGGCTTCGGTGCTGCGGCCGGCCTCTTCAAGGGTGTGGTGGGGGCGATCCTCGTCTACGCCGCAAACAAGATTTCGCACCGCCTCGGGGAACAGGGAGTCTACAAGTGAGCGCCATCAGTCAGACTCGTCCCAGAAGCCGTCGGCCGGCCAAGCAGGTGCGCCCGGTCTGGATGGAGAAACCCCGAAAGGTCACGCTGGCCGCAAAGGGCGCCGCCCTTGTGGTGATCATCCTCCTGGTCGTCATGCCTTTCCTGGTGGTCATCGCCACCTCGCTGTCGTCCACAGAGTCCGTCATCGAGAACGGCGGCTGGGTGGTGTGGCCCAGTGACCCGTCCCTGAATGCCTATCGGCAGATCTTCAGCGGTGGCATCGTCACCCATGCGCTGTGGGTGAGTATCGGTGTCACGATCGTCGGGACGGCAGCGAGCATGGTGTGTACGATCATGCTGGCCTATGCGCTCGCCCGCCCCAAGGTCTTCGGCGGCAAACCCATGCTGCTGCTCGTACTTTTCACCTTCCTCTTTCCGCCCGGGATGATCCCGACCTATCTGATGGTCAAGAACCTCGGGCTGCTGGACAACTACGCCGCGCTCATCCTCCCGGTGCTGATCAGTGTCTTCAACCTGGTAGTCCTGCGGGGGTTCTTCCAGTCCGTTCCGGAGGAACTGTACGAGGCAGCCCGGCTGGACGGCGCCGGCAATTTCAGGATCCTGGTGACTGTGGTGCTGCCGCTCTCCAAGGCTGCGCTCGCGATGGTCTCCCTCTTCTATGCTGTGACCTATTGGAACTCCTGGTTCCAGGCGTCGATCTACATGAACGACGACCACTGGCCGCTGCAACAGGTGCTCCGCACCTACGTCCTGAGCGGAGGTCAGATCGCAAGTTCCACCGGTGCGGGCGACTCGGCCATGGCCGCCCCGCAAACCATCCAGATGGCCGTCCTGGTCGTGGCAACGGTGCCGATCGTGCTGGTCTACCCGTTCCTGCAGAAATACTTTGCCAAGGGCGTGCTTTCCGGCGCCATCAAGAGCTGAATCCAAGCCGAACCCCCATCCCAGAAGTCCCGGCGTGCGGCCGCACTCCCACGCCCTCGAAAGCCGGCCTCCGGGATGGGCGTGGTGCCGAGAACGCCAAGTGGAGACAGGGCCCGCCGGGCTCCACTCACCACGAGGGCCGCTGCAGAACTCATGGGCTGCACACATCAAACACGCTTCCCGAAGGGAATGTACGACCATGCACACCCCGTCTCGCCGTTCCGTGCTGCGCTCCATCGGCATCGCCTCCGCTGCGATCGCCGCACCACCTCTGCTGAGCTCTTGCAGCACCTCCAGCTCCTCCGGCAATGCCGCCAACAAAGGGGTGGAACTTGCGCCGTGGCCAACCTACGTGCCCAAGACCACCGTCACCCCGGACCTCAAGGGCGACGGCGTCACCGGCATCCAGGACACCTACCTGAAGTACCCCTCCAAGCTCACCAAGGGGACCTCCGAGACCCCGGGCGACGGCTCCACGCTCAAGGTCATGACCATCACCTACGGTACTGCCCCCACTCCCCGTGGACAGAACAAGTATTGGCAGGCCATGGAGAAGGCACTCGGCGTGAAGATCGACTTCAGCCCGGTGCCGGCCGCGGACTTCACGGCAAAGATGGCTACCTTGATGGCCAGCGACGACCTGCCTGACATCCTGAACCTCGCCGGCGGTGCCACACTTCCCCACGAAGCTCCTTTTGTCCTCAAGACGATGGCCAACATCTCGGAGTTCGTGTCTGGCGACGCCATCAAGGACTATCCCAACCTCGCAAACATCCCGACCGATTCCTGGAAGGCACCAGGTCGCTTCCACGGCGGAATCTACGGTGTCCCCATTCAGCGAGCCAGGCCGGGCTTGGCGCTGTGGATGAACAGCACCAACTTCGAAAAGCACGGCTACCGCCCCGACAACAGCAGCTACACCCGCGAGGACTTCACGCGCCTCCTCCAGGAGCTCACGCACGGCAGGCAGTACGGCATCGGTGCGTCGAAGGACAATGCCCTGAACTGGTTTGGCGCCCACGCGCAATTCCACGGAGTACCGAACGCATGGTCGGTCTCCGACGGAAAATTCAACACCTACTACGAGAGCCCTCATTTCAAGGAGATGCTGGCCTACCTGAACACCCTCTGGAAGCAGAGGCAGTACTACCCCGACTCCACCTCGACCGCCACGGTCGACCTGAAGACGCAGTTCTACAACGGAACAGTGCAGTCCTACACCGACAGCCTGGGCGCCCTCCCGACCACGCTCAGCCAGGTGCGGGGGTTCAAGGCGACGCCCATGATTGCCTACTCCGCGAACGGAGTCGCCGCGACGCCGTGGGCGGGTCCCGGGTACGCCGGCTACACCGTCATCAACAAGAAGCAGTCGAAGTCGAAGATCAAGATGATCCTCAAGGTGCTGGATTTCCTGGCTTCACCTTTCGGGACCGAGGAGTACCAGCTGCTCATGTACGGCGTGGAGGGCGTGCACTTCACCTACAACAAGAATGGCGACCCGACACCGACCGACCTTGGCAAGACCGAGAACGTCGTCAACCTGCCGTTCTATTTCATGTGCGCCGCACCGCAGGTGCTGTATGTGCCCAACGCGCAGGAGGAGATCAAGGCTGCCTATGAATGGCAGCGCCAGACCTGCCCCAAGCTGATCACCAATCCGGCAACCGGTCTGCGCTCCAATACCCTGAGCACCGCCGGCGCTACGCTGAGCCAGTCCATAGACGACGCGATCATCGGCATCATCACCGGGCGTCAGTCCGTCAATTCGTGGGACTCGGCCGTGAGCAAGTGGAAGTCCGAGGGCGGCGACAAGATCGCCGCGGAGTACGAGTCCGAGTATGCGGCGGGCACGACCAAGTGAACTGATGTGGCCCGGGGGAGTGCTGAAGCATCGTCAGTTCTGCGTCGGGGTCCGCATCGAGTAGCAAATCGTTGAACACGGGTGCCCCTGCCGGGTCACCGGCAAGGGACCTTGAGGAGACCCTGTGCTGCACCACGGAGACAAGCTCCCCCGAGTAGGCGCGCCACGCGCTGAACATCACCGGGAGCCACTGGGCGTGGGAGAAGCGTGCCCCCGGCTGTCCTGGGCACTGCTCGATGCGCCTGCCGGGTGGCAGCAGGTCGCCTACGAGATCGAGTGTGCCGACCTCGATTCCGGAGAGGTCGTCTCCAGCGGGCGGATCGACTCCGAGGACAGCGTGCTTGTCCCATGGCCGTACCAGGAACTTGCGTCGCGCAGTCGGCGGCAGATCCGGGTGCGGGTCTGGGGATCAGGGGGTGCGCACGCCTCCGACTGGAGCCCGACGCTGACGCTGGAGACCGGTCTTCTGAAGGCATCGGACTGGACAGCGGACTTCATCACGCCCGATGTGCCTGCCGCAGACGAGAGCGTGCCGCTGCTGCGCAGGGACTTCTCGATCAAGGGTCCAGTACGTCGAGCGAGGCTCTACGCCACGGCACGGGGACTCTACGAGCTGGAACTCAACGGCGTCCGTGTCGGCGACCTCGCGCTCGCACCTGGCTGGACCAGCTACCACCACCGACTCCGCTATCACACCTACGACGTCACCGAGGCGCTGCGTTCCGGCTCCAACACGCTGGGGGCCTGGCTGGCCGACGGGTGGTTCCGGGGGCGCCTCGGATTCAACGGCGGCACGCGACACATCTACGGTGACCGGAGAGGGCTGCTGGCCCAGCTGGAGATTCAGTACGCCGATGGATCCATCGAGTGCGTCGGCACGGACCAGGGCTGGCGCACTGCACCGGGCCCCATCCAGTTTGCGAGTCTGTACGACGGCGAACACCACAACGCGCAGCGTGAGCGTCCGGGCTGGTCCACCCCAGGCTTCGACGACAGCGATTGGCTGCCCGTCCAAGTGATCGTTCACGACAGGACGACACTGGTCGCCCCCATGGGGCCACCGGTCCGCTGCACCCAGGAGCTCAAGCCGATCGCCGAAACCACCTCACCTTCGGGGAAGAGGATCGTCGACTTCGGACAGAACCTGGTCGGCCGGCTGCGGGTACGGGCCGAAGGTTCCCCCGGCGCGGTGGTCCGGCTTCGCCATGCCGAGGTGCTGCAGGACGGCGAACTCTGTGTCCGTCCGCTGCGCCAGGCGCAGGCGACAGATGAGTACGTTCTGCGCGGCGCCGGCCAGGAGAGCTGGGAACCGCGATTCACCTTTCATGGCTTCCGCTATGCCGAAATCAGCGGGGACGTCGACGACGTTGAGGTGGTGGCCCGCGTCTACCACACCGACATGCTGAGAACAGGCACCTTCACTTGTTCGGATCCGCTTGTCCAGCGCCTGCACGAGAACGTGGTGTGGAGCATGCGCGGCAACTTCCTCGACGTTCCCACCGACTGCCCGCAACGAGATGAACGGCTGGGATGGACCGGCGACGTACAGATCTTCGCGCCGACCGCAGCATTTCTGTACGACTGCGCAGGCATGTTGTCCTCGTGGTTGCACGACCTGACTGCCGATCAGCTGCCCAACGGCTGTGTGCCCTACTTCGTTCCCGCGATCTCGGCACCGCCCCTGGAACTGGAAACTCTCACGCCGGCGGCGGCCTGGGGTGACGTCGCCACCCTGACGCCGTGGGAGCTGTATCAGCAATACGGCGACGTGGAAGTGTTGCGCGCACAGTATCCGAGCGCGAAGGCATGGGTCGACTGCATGACTGTTCATGCAGGGGAAAATCAACTGTGGGATACGGGGTTCCAATTCGGTGACTGGCTCGATCCATCCGCACCGCCAGAGGATCCCACCGCCAACAAGGCTGATCCGTATCTCATCGCAACCGCATACCGTGCTCATTCGACTGCTGTCCTTGCCAGGATGGCGCAGACTCTGGGCTATTCCGAGGATCACCAGCGCTACGAAGAACTCGCGCAAGCCATCCGTGATGCGTTCGCACAGCGGTGGATTCTGCCGTCCGGACTGCTTGACAACGATGCTCAGTCTTCCTACGCCGTCGCCCTCCAATTCGGCCTCTTTCCCACCGCTGCACAGCGCGACACTGCGGGACGGCGTCTGGCGGCGTTGGTGCAGGAGGCCGACTTTCACATTGCCACAGGCTTCGTAGGTACCCCGGTCATCTGTGACGCTCTCACCGACTCCGGACATCTCGACACCGCGTACGCCCTGCTTCTGAAGCAGACATGCCCATCCTGGCTCTACCCGGTGACTCAGGGCGCGACAACGATATGGGAGCGCTGGGACAGCCTTCTCCCGGATGGGGATGTCAACCCGGGCGACATGACGTCCTTCAACCACTACGCGCTGGGTGCGGTCGCCGACTGGCTGCATCGCGTCGTAGCGGGGCTGTCCCCCGCCGAACCCGGATACCGCCGGCTCCTCATTCGCCCCCGACCTGGTGGCGGCCTCACCCATGCGTCGGCGGCGAAGGAGACGCCGTACGGGCGAGCCGAAGTCAGCTGGCTACGCGAGGCGGACACCCTTTCTGTCCATCTGACCGTGCCTGTGGGGGTCACCGCCGTCGTGGATCTCCCCGGCCGGGCGCCGGAGACTGTCGGATCGGGACGTCATAGTTGGCACATCTCGGACCGGTAATTGCGTGGATGCGGGCGGTGACTGAAGGTGATTGGGGTCTCGGCTTGAGTAACTGCTGGTGGAAACCGGGTCGGAAGTGCGCGGCAGACCTCAGTCGGCAGTCCTTCGCGGGTTCGTCGTTGGTCAACTCTGCCCTACTTTTCCTCAATCCGGCCGCAGCGTGAACCGCCACGTCTTCAATACAGTCGCAGTTGTGATTGACCAACGATTTGCATTCAACTCACCGGCCACCTCAGAGATGGGGGGTGCCAGGCGTGAACAGGCGTGAAGTGACGATAGCGGCGTACTACTTCCCGAACTACCACGTCGACCCGCGCAATGAGCGGTGGCACGGCGAAGGGTGGACCGAGTGGGAGGTACTGAAGAAGGCCGGCCCCCGCTTCGAGGGCCATGCACAGCCGCGTGTTCCGCTGCATGGCTGCGAAGACGAAGCTGATCCGGCGGTGATGGCCGGCAAGATCGAGATGGCCGCCGAGCACGGGGTCGATGCGTTCATCTTCGACTGGTACTGGTACGGCGGGCGCCCCTACTTGGAGCGCCCCCTCGAAACAGCCTTCATGCCCATTGCGGCCGATTACGACGTGAAGTTCGCTGTCATGTGGGCGAACCATCATTGGACCAATATCCATCCGTGGAAGTCCGGGACGCCCGCCACCGAGCTCGAGTCGGGAAGCGTCGATGCCGCCCAATTCCGAGCGGCCACGGAGTACTTGCTGGAGCGGTACTTCCATCACCCGGCGTACCTACGGCTCGACGGTCGGCCCTACCTGTCCATCTATGACCTCCCCACCCTCATCGATGGGCTCGGTGGCATCGAATCGACCAAGGCCGCGCTCGACGATCTGCGCTCGCGCGCCGCCCGGGCAGGCCACGGTGACGTCCACCTCAACGCCATCACCCGGGACCAGCCCGTGCTGCCACAGGACGGAGTGGCGCTCGACGAAGCAGTGTTGGTGAACCAACTCGGATTCGACAGCGTGACGTCCTACGTCTGGGCACACCACCACCCGCTGCCCACGCTCAGCACCCCGTACCTCGACGTCCTGGAGCAGGCGGAAAAGGGCTGGGACGACATCGCGGCCAGGTTCGACCAGCCGTACTATCCCAACGTGACCGTGGGGTGGGACCCGTCACCACGGACGGTCCAGTCCGACAGGTACGACCCCAGCCTCGGCTATCCCCACACCAACATCATCTCGGACTGCACGCCTGAACACTTCGGGCAGGCACTTGAGAGGGTGCGCAAGTACGTCGAGAAGTCCCAGACCCCACTGGTGACCATCAACGCATGGAACGAGTGGACGGAGGGCACCTACCTTGAGCCCGACACCGTTCACGGGTACGGGCATCTGGAACAGATCCGCAGGGTGTTCGGCACCAGCCGCTGAGCCGGCGCCTCTCACCTTCCGATGCTGTGGGGGTAGGGAGGGGACCAAGGAAGCTCCTACAGATCGTCAGGCGGTCTGTAGGAGCGGTTTGGGTGGGTCCTCGAACTTGAGCGTAGTGGTCCTGACCTCGGTCCGCGAAATCGATGTCAGGACCGGCTGCGGACGCCGTCCGGCTGAGGGTTTCACGACTCCATGAGGACGACGTCGAGCGTGCGCGGTCCGTGCACTCCCTCCACACGGTCGAGCTCGATGTCGCTGGTGGCGGAGGGTCCGGAGATCCAGGTCTGCGCTCGCGTGGGGTCGAGGCGGGTGAGCGCCTGTGGAACAGAGGCCACGACTTGGTGTGCGTGGACGATGCAGATGTGGTGGTCCGGCACGAGGGTGAGCGCACGGCGGCCCTGGCCGGCGGTGGCGTCCAGGACGATGGTGCCGGTTTCGGCGATGGCCACAGCGCAGCCGGTGATGACACTGTCGGCCGCGTCGAGCGCCTGAGCGGAGAGCGGGGGAGAGTCGCGAAGCAGGGCGACATTCTCCGGAAGGGCTGCCGACCAAGGCAGCCCTTCCGGTACCACGAGAGAGTTCGTTCCGCGCTCGGTGAGCAACCGAGCCAGCCTCGCGGCGAGTTCACTCTCGTGAGTGCGATGCACGTGCGCCCGGTAGTCCGCCAGGTTCTCGGCCAGTAGTTCGAGCACCCCCGGACCGTCGGGGATGTGGGCCTGACGGTAGGTGCGATCGACGGCAGCGGCCTCTTCACCGGCCGGCACGTCGGCGGTGGCGGCGCGGATCCGGGCGAGGACCAGTTCACGGGAGGAGCTAGGAGTCGTGGGCGTCATGCTCTGTTCTTCCTCCACCAGTTACGGAAGGAGTCTTCGGGGAATTCGGGCAGGTCGCGGGAGTCGGTCCAAGCCTTGGCCGGACCGAGGGGGAGGCGCTTGGGGTGCAGCTTCCTGGTCAGTGATCCCGCGCGCTCTGCGGCGGACAGTGCGGCGGGATGGTCCAGCAGCCAGGTCGCGGCCTTGACCGCGGCACGTTCGATGCGGTGCCCGGCAGCGCCGTCGGCGACCTGTTCGCGCAGGTGTACAAGGACTTCAGGGATGTCGATGGCGACCGGACACACCTCGTAACAGGCGCCGCACAAGGAGGAGGCATACGGCAAGGAGGCATCGACCTCGCTTGTCGTCCCCCGTAGTTGGGGAGTGAGGATGGCGCCGATCGGCCCCGGATAGGGCGACCCGTATGCGTGACCGCCGGCCCGTTCGTAGACGGGGCAGACATTGAGGCAGGCGGAACAACGGATGCAGCGCAGCGCCTGGCGGCCGACTTCGTCGGCCAGGGTCGCGGTGCGGCCGTTGTCGAGCAGGACGAGGTGAAAGTCCTGCGGGCCGTCTCCTTCGGTGGTACCGGTCCAGATCGAGGTGTAGGGGTTCATCCGCTCGGCGGTCGAGGAGCGGGGCAGCAGCTGCAAGAAGACCTCAAGATCGCGCCAGGTGGGCACGACCTTCTCGATACCCACCACCGAGATCAGAGTCTCGGGGAGGGTCAGACACATGCGCCCGTTGCCCTCGGACTCGACCACCACCAGGGTTCCGGTCTCCGCCACCATGAAGTTGGCGCCGGACACCGCGACCTTCGCCCGCAGAAACTTCTCGCGCAGATGCAGCCGAGCGGCCTCGGCGAGCTCCGCCGGTGAGTCGGTCAGCTCCTTGGGCGCGGCGCGGCCCCAACGCCCCATCGCCTCACGAAAGATGTCGCGAATCTCGCTGCGGTTCCGGTGGATCGCCGGGACCAGGATGTGTGAGGGCAGGTCGTTGCCCAGCTGGACGATCAGTTCCGCCAGGTCGGTCTCGTAGGCGGTGATGCCTTCCGCGGCCAGCGCCTCATTGAGTCCGATCTCCTGTGTGGCCATCGACTTGACCTTGACCACTTCCCGCTCGCCCTTGGCCTTGACCAGGTCGGCAACGATACGGTTGGCCTCCGCCGCATCCGTGGCCCAGTGGACGGTTCCGCCTGCCGCTGTCACCTTCTCTTCCATCTGGAGCAGGTAGCGATCGAGCTGCCGCAGCGTCAGATCCTTGATCTGCTTGCCTGCCTGGCGCAGCTGCGCCCAGTCATCCAGCTCCGCGACGGCCTTGGCCCGCTTGTCACGAATGGTGTGAGTGGCATGGGTCATGTTCGCCCGGAGCCGCGCGTTCTTGGTGGAAGACCGCGCTGCCTCCGGAAAGGCAGGCATCCCGAGGTAGGTTCCGCTCATGGGGCGCTCCAGGGGTGGGCCTCTGTCGAGGCGAGGATCTCGGCGAGGTGCAGGGTCAGCTGCGCGACGCGTTCGCGGCGCTGGATGCCGCTGAGGTGCAGGCGGCAAGAGTTGTCCGCACCGCACAGGACCTCGGCACCGGTGGACAGGGCATTGCGGACCTTGTCCTGGCCCATCGCGGCGGAGACGTCCGGATTCTTGACCGCGAAGGTCCCCCCGAAACCGCAACACTCCTCAGCGCCCGGCAGTTCGACCAGCTCCAGGCCCTTGACGGCGCGCAGGAGCCGCAGCGGTCGATCGTTCAGCCCGAGCATGCGCATTCCGTGGCAGGAGGGGTGATAGGTGACCTTGTGCGGGAAATAGGCGCCCACGTCGGTGACGCCGAGAATGTCGACCAGGAACTCGGTGAGTTCGTAGGTCCGCTGCACCAGTGTGCCGACGGCGTCGGCGTGGTCGTGGCCGCGTCCCTCTTGCCGCGCCTTCTGCTCGATGCGGGGGTAGTTGTCGCGGATCATTGCCGCGCAGGATCCCGAGGGGGTCACCACATAGTCGTATCCGGCGAATGTGCGAGCCATTCTGCGCACCAGAGGTTCGGTCTCGCGTCGGTAGCCGGTGTTGAACTGCGGCTGGCCGCAGCAGGTTTGGCCGAGCGGGAAATCCACCTCGACGCCGAGCCGCTGCAGCAGGGTCACCACTGCCCGTCCTGTGCTGGGATACAGCGCGTCGTTGACGCAGGTGATGAAGAGGGCGACACGCATCGCGGCTCCTTGGATCAGGTGGAGAGGTCAGACCAGGCCGACCCGGCTGGCAGCGGCAGCCCAGGCGCGTTCGCTGCCGCGGGGCCGGTAGTGGCGCAGGTGCTGGGTGCCGGCGACCAGAGAGCGCATGGAGGAAAGATCGTGGACCATGTCCTGCGAGCGGGCCTGAACAAGGATGTTGCCGAGGGCGGTGGCCTCCGTGGGGCCGGCAATGACGGGCAGGCCGGCGGCGTCGGCGGTGAGCTGGCACAACAGGTCATTGCGGCTGCCGCCGCCCACGAGGTGGATGACGTCGACATCCCGGTTCGCCAACCGTGCTGCCTGCCGTAGCGTGTGCCGGTGAGCCAGAGCAAGGCTCTCCAGGATGCAGCGGACCACGGCGCCCTGACTCACCGGAGGCGTCTGGCCGGTGCGTTCACAGAAGGCAGCCAGCCGGGCGGGCATGTTGCCGGGGGCGAGGAACTCGGGCGCGTCAGGATCGACCAGGGCAGCGAACGGCTTGGCCTGGGCGGCCTGGGCGAGAAGTGTCTGCAGGGGCGTGGCGATACCGCGTGCCTGCCAGTCCCGCTGGCATTCACTGAGCAGCCACAGGCCCATGATGTTTCTCAGATAGCGCACGGTGTCGTCGATGCCGAGCTCGTTGGTGAAGTTGGCCGTGCGGGAGGCCGCGGTGAGGACGGGGGCCTTGAGTTCGATACCGGCCAGGGACCAGGTGCCGCACGAGATATAGGCGAAGTTCGGCCCGTTGACGGCCGGGACGGCGGCCACGGCGGAGGCCGTGTCGTGGGAGGCGACAGCGGTGACCGGCGTCGACTGCGGCAGCCCGGTGGCGGCGGCAGCATCAGCGAGCAGGGTGCCGACAGGGTCGCCCGGGCGATGCAGGGGCGGCAGGAGCTGCGGGTCGAGGCCGATGCCGGTCACCACCGGCTTGGACCAGGTTCGGGCCCGGGCATCGAAGAGCGCGGTGGTGGAGGCGTTCGTGGCCTCGGCGCCGATGGTCCCGGTGAGCCAATGGTTGATCAGGTCCGGGATGAGCAACATCGTCTGTGCGGTGTTCAGCTGGCTACTGCCACGGGCGGCGGCCAGCTGGAAGACAGTGTTGAACGGCAGATGCTGAAGGCCGCCGACCCGATAGAGTTCCTCGGCACTCACCTGGCCCCAGACCCGTTCGACCACCTCAGCGCTGGTGCGAGGGTCTCGGTAGTGGAAGGGGTTGCCGAGCAGCGCGCCGGTGGCGTCGAGCAGCCCGTAGTCCACGGCCCAGCTGTCCACGCCGATCGAGGCGATCTCCCCACCGCGCCCGGCCTCACGCAGCCCGTCCAGGACGCCTCGGTAAAGGGCGAGGATGTCCCAGTGCAGTCCGGTGGGCAGTTGCACCGGGGTGTTGTCGAACCGATGGACCTCGGCCAGATCGAGGTTGTCCGGTCCGACCCGGCCGACGATCACGCGGCCGCTGGTGGCGCCCAGGTCGGCGGCGGCAAAGGCGGTCGGGAAGGCACTGGAACGGGTGGACCTTATGGGCGGCGTCAACGGAGGTTCACTCTCGGTGGGTGGGTGGAAAATGGCTCCCGGACCGCCGCCCCTTCGACGCGGCGAGGTCCCTCGCCCCGGCCGGGTGCGGCCGGGGACCCGGAGTTGGTCGCGGCAGGAGTGTTCAGCGCAGGAACGCTGCCGTGACTCCGCCGTCGACAGGGATGTGCAGGCCGGTGGTGTGCGTCAACGACCCTCCAGTGAGGGCGAAGACGGCGTTGGCGACGTGCTCGGGGAGAACCTCGCGCTTGAGCAGTGTGCGCTGGGCGTAGAACTCGCCGAGATTCTCCTCCTCGATGCCGTAGGTCGCGGCACGCTGGGCGCCCCAGCCGCCGGCGAAGATGCCCGAGCCGCGGACCACTCCGTCGGGGTTGATCCCGTTGACGCGGATGCCGTGCTCGCCCAACTCCGCTGCGAGGAGACGGACCTGGTGAGCCTGGTCGGCCTTGGTGGCGGAGTAGGCGATGTTGTTGGGACCGGCGAAGACACCGTTCTTGGAAGCGATGTACACGATGTCACCGCCCAAGCCCTGCTCGATGAGGATGCGCGCGGCCTCCCGGGAGACCAGGAACGACCCGCGGGCCATGATGTCGTGCTGCAGGTCCCAGTCACGGGCGGTGGTCTCCAACAACGGCTTGGAGATGGAGATGCCTGCGTTGTTGACAACCAGATCCACACCGCCGAAGGCCAGCACAGCCTCGCGGAACGCGGCGGCGATCTGCTCCTCGGAGGTGACGTCGACGGTGACAGGCACGGCCTTGTCAGGACCGCCCAGCTCCTTGGCCACGGCGGCGGCGCTCTCGGCGTTGAGATCGGCGACGACGACGCAGGCTCCCTCGGTGACCAGCCGCTGCGCAATCGCCTTGCCGATGCCCGATCCGGCCCCGGTCACCAGCGCGACGCGGGTGGCCAGCGGCCGGGGCGCCGGCATCCGCTGGAGCTTGGCCTCCTCCAGCGCCCAGTACTCGATGCGGAACTTCTCCCGCTCGTCGATCGGCGCATACGAGGAGACAGCTTCGGCGCCCCGCATCACATTGATCGCGTTGAGGTAGAACTCACCCGCCACGCGCGCGGTCTGCTTGTCCTTGCCGAAGGAGAACATCCCCACACCCGGGACAAGCACAATGGCAGGGTCCGCGCCTCGGATCGCGGGTGAGTCGGGTGTGGCGTGACGCTCGTAGTAGGTCTGATACTCGGTGCGGTACTGCAGATGGAGTTCGTGCAGCCGGTCCTTGACCTCCGCCAGGGGGGTAGCGGCGGGAAGGTCGAGGACGAGCGGACGCACTTTGGTGCGCAGGAAGTGGTCCGGGCAGGACGTGCCCAGCGCGGCCAAGCGCGGGTGCTCGGTGCGGGCGAGGAAGTCCAGCACCGGTGCCGTGTCGGTGAAATGGCCCACCTGCGGGGCATCGGTGGAGGCCAGGCGACGGATCAGCGGGGCCAGCGCGGCGGCTCGCTCGCGGCGCTCGGCCGCCGGCAGTGAGCCGTATCCCTCAAGCAACGGGCCGAAGGGTTCGGGCTTGCCACGGTCGGCAATGAACTGCTCGGCGGTGCGAATGATCAGCAACGAGTGAGCTTCGGCTTCCTCACTCGTGTCACCCCAGGCGGTGATGCCATGGCCGCCGAGGACGCAGCCGATGGCCTGCGGGTTGTCCCGCCTGATCCGGGAGATTTCCAGGCCGAGTTGAAAGCCCGGGCGTTGCCAGGGGACCCAGGCGACACGGTCGCCGAAGCACTGGGCGGTCAGCTTCTCGCCGTCGGCAGCGGTGGCCAACGCGATGCCGGAGTCGGGGTGGAGGTGGTCCACATGGGCTGCGTCGACGAGACCATGCATCGCGGTGTCGATGGACGGAGCAGCTCCGCCCTTGCCGTGCAGGCAGTAGTCGAAGGCGGCGACCATCTCGTCCTCACGCTCCACCCCGGGGTAGACCTCGGTGAGGGCACGAAGACGGTCAAGACGAAGCACCGCGAGGCCGGCCTCGGTCAGGGTGCCCAGGTCGCCGCCGGAGCCCTTGACCCAGACAAGTTCGATCTCCCGGCCGGTGACCGGGTCGGTCGCGGTCCCCTTGGCAGATGTGTTGCCGCCGGCGTAGTTGGTGTTGCGCGGATCCGAGCCCAGGCGGTTCGACCGGGCCAGCAGCGCGGCCACCTCGGTGTGAGAGGGGGAAGTCATGGAAAGTCAGTCCTTCGATGGTCCCGTGAGGGCGGAGCAGGGAGAAAGGAGCGGTCGCGCCGACGCTCGACGCGCGGCTCGCGGTCGTATGGGCTGAGATACGTGCCGCGGTCTAGGCGCCCCAGCCGGCCTGGGTGCCGCCGACGCGAGTGGCGACGATGTGGTCCTGCCAGCCCGAGGCGGCGTAGGCAGCCAGCGGGTCCGGGTTCAGGCCCTGTTCCTCGCGGACCTCGCGCAGCAGCGGACGCACATCGGTGTTGTAGGCGTCCATCAGCACCGCGTTCGCGCCGAGTACATCGCCCGCCTGCTGTGCGTCGCGCAGTGCACCCAGGTCCACCAGCAGGGCCTTGGCGGTGGCCTCTTGGACGTTCATGACCGAGCGGATCACCGCGGGGATCTTTGCCTCGATGTTGTGGCACTGGTCGAGCATGAACGCGACCTGCTTCTCCTTCTCGAAGCCGCCGTTCTTGGCCACCTCGTGCAGGATGCGGAAGAGCTGGAACGGGTCAGCCGCCCCGACCATCAGGTCGTCGTCCGCGTAGAAGCGGGAGTTGAAGTCGAAGGCACCCAGCTTCTGTTCGCGCAGCAAAAAGGCCACAATGAACTCGATGTTGGTGCCAGGCGCGTGGTGACCGGTGTCGACCACCACCTTCGCCTTCGGCCCCAGCTTGAGGCAGTGCGCATAGCTGGTGCCCCAGTCAGGCACGTCGGTGGTGTAGAAGGCAGGCTCGAAGAACTTGTACTCCAACACCATCCGCTGGTCGTCCCCGAGGCGCTCGTAGACCTCCGACAGGGCCTCGAACAGACGGTCCTGACGGGCCGTCACATCGTCCTGGCCGGGGTAGTTGGTGCCGTCCGCAAACCACAGCTTCAGGTCCCGCGAGCCGGTGGCGTCCATGACGTCGACGCACTCCAGCAGGTGATCCACCGCCTTGCGGCGTACCTCCGGGAGCGGGTGGGTGACCGAACCGAGCTTGTAGGCGTCGTCCTGGAAGGTGTTGGAGTTGATCGCTCCGAGGTGCAGCCCGCGCTCCTTGGCGTGCGCGGCGAGCTTCGCATAGTCCTCGACCTTGTCCCAGGGGATGTGCAGGGACACCAGCGGGGCTACCCCGGTGGCCGCGTGCACCTGCGCAGCGTCGTCCAGCTTCTCGAAGGGATCGCGGGGCACACCCTGCTGAGCGAACACCTTGAAACGGGTGCCGGAGTTGCCGTAGCCCCACGACGGGGTTTCGATCTCCTGCGCCTTCAGTGCGGCCTTCACCGCGGACAGGTCAGTCATGACAGTCCTCTTGATAAGGGCGTCAGCCGGTCCGATGCGACCGACCGGGACACGCCCACGACGGGCCTGGGGCCGCCCGCAGTGCGACCCTGACGAGGGTCGTGGCGGGTGGCTTAAACGATTCAATATCGAGGAACCATAGGACTCGGTTGGGCGGGGGTCAAGCCCCACGACTTGCCGCGCGAGCGGGCGTGCTGGTGAGCGGGCGTGCTCGCTCATACCGCCTTGACGCTCCAGCGTGCTGGGGTTACCGTTCGAAGGAGATTGAAACAATTCAAAAACTTCGGAACCGTCATCGAGCTCGCAAACTGAACGCCGAGTGAGTCCTCGATGTGGAGAGCATCGACTGCTCGACTCTGCTTCGACACCCCAGGCTCCGTGGCGCCTCGCGCCTCGGCTGGGACCGGAACACCCAAGGAGACTCACGTGCAGCGCGTGTGCTTTGTGCTGAAGGTCCGGCGAGACCGCATCGAGGAGTACCGCCTGCGCCACGCTCAGGTGTGGCCGGAGATGACAGAAGCCCTGCACCGCGCCGGCTGGCACAACTACTCCCTCTTCCTGCGCGAGGATGGGCTGCTTGTCGGCTATCTGGAAACCGAGGACTTCGACCGGGCCCGCGCCGCCATCGCGGCCGCCGAGGTGAACGCCCGCTGGCAGGCCGATATGGCAGACTTCTTCGAAGGACTGGACGGCGCCGCACCTGATGCGGCCATGCTCCCGCTCGCTGAGGTCTTCCACCTCGCCTGACCGGACCGTTCACATGGAGAGGACACGAGTCGACGTGCCACGCGCGGTGGGCATCAAGGAAGTCGCCCGACGGGCTGGGGTCTCGGTCGGCACGGTCTCCAACGTCATCAACCGGCCGGACATCGTCTCCACTGAGACAAGGATGCGGGTCGAGGCGGCCATCGCCGACCTCGGCTACGTGCGCGTCGAGTCCGCTCGCCAGCTGCGGGCCGGCCGCAGTCGGATGATGGCGCTGCTCGTCCTCGACATGGGAAACCCCTTCTTCGTCGAAGTGGCCCGCGGTGCCGAGGAGGTGGCTCATGAGAATGGCCTGATGGTCATGCTTTCCAACAGCGGCCAGGAACGGGCCAAAGAGCATGAGTACCTCGCTCACTTCGCCCAGCAGCGAGTCCTCGGCATCCTGCTGTCACCGGTGGGCAGCGATCAAGGTCGCATCGATGCCCTGCGGAACAGCGGCATTCCCGTCGTTCTGGTCGACCGAGGCGCCGAGCGTGCGCAGGGATGCTCGGTCTCCGTCGATGACGTCCTCGGCGGGACCCTGGCCGTTCGGCATCTGATCGAAACCGGCAACGAACGTATCGTCTTCGTCGGCGGTCCTCTCCGTATCGGTCAGGTGCGTAACCGCTTGGCAGGGGCACGCCAGGCGGTGGCCGAGGCGGGACTGCCTCCCGAGGCCCTCTCCGTGGTCGAAACCGTGCGGCCGGACATCGCTGCGGGACGCGACGCCGGTCAGCGGCTGGTCGGCCTCACACAGCGACCCACGGGGGTGTTCTGCGCGAACGACTTGCTGGCCCTCGGCGTACTGCAGTCCCTTTTCGCCCTGGGCGTGCATGTCCCCGACGACATTGCCCTGGTCGGCTACGACGACATCGAGTTCGCCGGCGCCGCGGCCATCCCGGTGACCTCCGTTCGCCAGCCTGCCTACCAGATCGGCTACACCTCCGCCGAACTGCTGGTTGCCGAGTCACTCGCCCAACCAGGTGAGCATGAACACCAGAAGGTGGTGTATAAGCCCGAGTTGGTGGTCCGGGCCTCCTCGATGAGGCGGCCTTAGCCGGGGTCGAAAGAGCGGACCGTCGTGCGCCTGGATCCGGTTGCCCGCGATGTCGAACCAGGGCTGTCCGGGGCGGATCGACGACTGTCGTGCCGTGCTCATGAGTGGTTCCCTTACTGAGGGCGTTGCTACGGCCAGGGCGTGAAGCCCTCATGCCGTACCGTCCACCCCTCGGTGGGGAAGCCGGGGCGGTCGGTGTCGGCTCCCTCCCAACTGGCGGCCATGAGGTAGACCGCGGCGAGGAGGGCGCCGTTGGAGGGCAGGTGGACGGGCAGCAAGCTGCTGATCTGCGGGGTGTGGCCGGTGGGGAGGTAGCGGTTCTTGGGGGTGTCCATGAGGAGGGCGTCGACCGCGAGGTCGGGGCGGCCGACGCCGGTCGCGGTCATCGCCATGACGGGGAGTCCCAGCCCCAGGCACCGTTCCAGTCCCAGTCGACCCGGACGTCCTGGAGCGTCGCCGTCATGACGGCCGGGTCGACGAGCGGAGTGTCCGGCAGGACGCCGAGGCGCACAGGAGTGCCGGGTGGTCGTCCCGGCGCAGATAGGGCTTGGGGGCGATGGCTGTGTACGGTCCGTCGCGTTGGCAGTGAGGCAAGCCGTCCTGGACTCGCTGCCATTGCTTGTCGCGCTCCCGCCCGGCGCGCTCGCGCCGGCGCTGGGCGATCTCCAGTCCCCACCACCAGTAGGCGAGTTCGAAGGTGGGGGCCTCGGTGCTCGCCGCGTCGTAGAACTCCTGGGCCGGCACTGGCGGGGCGGGCAGATGGAAGACACGGTCCCGCTCCTCCACGAAGTCGGCCATGAACGCGGCGGTCTCCTCGACGAGTTCTGCGGACCGCGTCACCAGCGCCTGCCGTGTGTCCTCGGACTGCCTGCGGTGCAGGAGCTCGACCAGATAGAGCGGGTGGGGTTGCTGCCAGATGAGGAACACCCCGATGTCCGAGGGACTCTCCCGGCCTTCGGGGCCGGTCTGTCCGGGCCGGCGAGCGCCGTCGTAGCGCTGGCGGCCTGCGGTGGCGCGTGGCCCCGGGGAGGATCGACAGGTACCAGTCGAGACTGCGTGCGAGGAGTTCGGGACGGCCCCAGGCGGCGAAGTGGGCGGCGTGCCACCAGTGCATCTCCAGATGGGACCTGCCGTGCCAGGAGCTGGTGATCAGGCCGGTCTTCTGCGGAGGACGTACGCCGGAGCAGTTGACCGCGGTGAGGTACTGCGAGAGCACGACCCGTCGCTCCAGCTCCGCCGCACGGGGGTCGGTGCTGCCCGTGAAGTCGATGGTGGCACCGAAGTTCCAGAAGTCCTCCCACCACGCGGCAGCTGCTTTTGCGAGTCCCGCGAAGGCGCCGGCGCGTGCGTCCGGTTCGTCGGCAGGGGAGAAGGGTGCGACGAGTTCGAGAGTGTCGGAGGCTGTCGTCAGTACGAACTCGTGCGGGTTCTCCGTCGGACGTACGCTGCCTGGCGACCAGGTCGGGCGAACCGTGTAGGTGGTGTCGTCGAGGGGCCGCAGGAAGAGGCAGCCGTGCGCGGAACGTGGGCGGCGAGGTACTCACCAACCGCCTCATGGCCGAAAGCGCCGACCGGGTGGAGGCCGCCACCGACGGCTCGGAGCTGGGCTGCCGCGCTTCGTCCGCAACTGCGACATCACCGCCGTCGACGACGTGGTCACCGCCCCGGAGGCCGACCTCAAGGTCCTCGGCTCGCTGGAGGCGGCGGGGATCGTGGTGCAGGTGGCCTGCCCCCCCCGATTCAGGCTTGCTCCGCGACGTCCTCAGCCAGCTCGGCGAGGGTCTGCTCCGCCAGCGACCTCGCCTTCGGCGTGCTGTCGGCCCCGGCGAGGGTGATCGCCGCCTTCCAGGCCGCCCAACCCTGGGCGCGGTGCCAGGTGTCCTGGTCCAGACCGGCCGCGCGGACGAACAGCGGACGCGTCTCGCGGTCGAACATCGTCCACGCGGCCACCAGGTCGCAGGCGGGGTCCCCGACGGCGGAGCAGCCGAAGTCGATGACCGCCGAGAGCCGTCCCTCGCTCAGCAGCAGGTTTCCGGGCGCGATGTCGCCGTGCAGCCATACCGGTGCTCCGGTCCACGAAGACTCCGTGGCGCGGCGGACGCACCGCTCGCCCGCCTCCCGCGACTCGGGCGCGAGTCCGGCGAGAGCCAAGGCGGCCTCGTCGGCGTAGACCGTGAATTCGGCGCCACGCGCACAGTTGTGCGTACCTGGCGGCGGGGCGTCCTGCGTCGGCGCGGCGCGCAGGGCCGTCAGGAACTCGCCCAGGCCCACCGCGACAGCGGCCAGATCGGCTTCCCCGGCACCGGAGCGGTCGAGCGTCTTCCCGGGGTACCAGGTGTACACCGACCACGGACCGTCGAACAGCGGGCCCGGTGCGCCCTTGGCGACCGGCTTCGGGATCGGCAGAGGCAGCGCCGCGGCGAGCACCGGCAGCCAGCGGTGCTCCTTGTCGACCTGGGCGTCGTAACCCCGCGCGCTGGGGATCCGGACCGCGAGGTCGGAGCCGAGGCGGAACGTGCGGTTGTCCCAGCCCTGCGGCTCGACCGGGTGAAGCGGCAGCTCGGCCCACTGGGGGAACTGCTCACGCACGAGCTTTCGTGTGAGATCGAGGTCGGGCACCGCCCGTTCGGCGGTGGGTACGGAACTTTCCTGGCTGGCGCTCACGGCGGGATCTCCTGCGGAGGTGTCGGCCACGGTCGATCACTGGCCACGGGGCGAGTACTGGTCACGGTCGGTCAGCAGCCCCGGGACCGCTCCGGCACGCAGGGCGAAGCGGGTGCCTTCGACGGTCGGACCCAGGCCGCACCCGAGCGGCTGAAGCCCGGGACGAACAGCGTAAGGGATCCGGCGAGCAGGAACACCACAGCGCCCAGCCCGGCCACGGCCCTCACCCCGACCAGCGCCGCAACGGGCACGGCCCTCACCTCGCAGGACACGGAGCTGGACAACTGGCTCTGTTCACTCGGGGAGTAGCTGCGGAGGTCACTGAAGGAGGATCAACTTGCGGAGTGGTCCGAATCCGGCGCGTCCGTAGAGCCGGCCTTCTGATCTTCTTGATGCGGTTCACGGCGCCGTCGGTGTCGCCGGAGTTCCAGAGGAGAGTGAGGCCGGCGGTCACGGCGTCGAGGTCTCGGAGCAGGTGGGGCGCGAAGGTGGTGAGGCCGGGCAGTCGGATGGCGTCGATGGCGTCGGTCCAGGCGGGGGCGTGCGGCCGGGGTGATTGGTGAGGATCTCACCGGAGGCGCGGACATGTGCGGCAGGGGCATCCGGTTCGGGGCACCGGGCCGGGACGGCCTTCAGCGCGGCTCGCTCTTCCTCGCCTCGCTCGGGGCGCGGGTGAGGGGTGAGCCCGCTGGTGACCTGCCGCACCGTCGGCGGAGATGGCGCCGCCGACGCCGCGGAGACGGCATTGCTGCCGGTACGGCGCGCAGGGGGGGGCGATGCAGGCGCGGACCACGCTCCTCCGGCTCGTCCGCCAACAAGGCCCCGAATTCCTGGAGCTGCTCGGCGTCGGTGCGATCACCGCGGCTCAGATCCAGGTCAGCTGGTCACACCCCGGCAGGTTCCATTCCAAGGGCGCCTTCGCCTCGTTCGCCGGCGTGGCGCCGATCCCGGCGTCGTCGGGCCTGACGAACAAGTACCGGCTCAACCGGGGCGGCGACCGCCGGCTGAACCGAGCGATGTACAGATCACCCTGGTCAGGATGCGCCTCGCCCCCGCCACGAAGACCTACGTCGCCCGCCGCACCGGCGAGGGCAAGAGCCCTTGCGCCGCGCACCGATGCCTCAAGCGGAACATCTGCCGCCAGATCTTCAAGCTCCTGGAGCGAAGGAACCGGCAGGCCGTGGAAGAGCTTCCTCAAGCGGCTTGACACGACATGGCAGCCTCGGGGGAAGGCCGGGCTGCCGCGCGGCCTCGTGCAGCGGCGCACGCAGACTCGGGGCCCTTCGTGAAACGGCCGGCGCCCTGCCTGGGCTGGCTCGGGAACCGTTCCCCCGGATCCTGCGTGACGTCTTTGTGTTGCCGACTGGTGGTGAGGGGGCCGAATGAGAGCTCGGACGATGGTGAGCGTGGCGGTATCGACCTGTGTGGCGTTGGTGGCGTGCGCGTGCGGTCCGGAGAAATCGAAGGGAGACGCGGACGCACAGCCGTCGCAGCCGTCCGCGTCCACACGGGCCGAAGAGCCGTCGGCCACGCCGTCCGCTCGGACCGAGAAGCCGTCGGCCGAGCCGACCGGCGCCCAGCCCGCGCCCAGGACGAAGGAGGGCGCGATCCAGCGGTACGAGCAGTACCTCCACGCCGTGGGCCGTGAGGACATCGACACGGTCTGCGAAGTGGCCGGGCCCGCCGCGAAGCAGGCACAGGAGCAGGGGTTCGGCCCGTGCACGGCGACGTTTGTCACCGTGTTCCAGATGATCTCGCCGGCACAGAAGAAGGCCCTGCAAACCGCGACGGTCGACCCGCAGCGCGTCGCCGTGCGCACGCCCGACAAGATGGAGATACCGGCCGAAGCGGTCAGGGCCTCTGTCACCTTCTCCGAGAGCGAGCTGGGCAGCAGCACCCTGGAGTACCTCAAGAACGATTGGTACATCACCGACTGAACCCGACGCGCCGTACGCGGAGCCGCTCGACGGACGGCTCCGCGCGCACGTCACCCGGCGGCCGGTCGACCGGCGCCCTCCGACGACCTTCAGCCCGCACCGTACTGTTGGGCTCTCTCCGCGTTGTTGGCTGTCTCCGCCCCGTCTCTGGCCGAGCCCGGCGTGCCCCGGGCGGCCCGCCGCCGACCGCGAGACTGGTGGTCGCCGATTGTCGTTCCCCGGGCAGCCTCCTGCCGAGTGGGTCTTTCGCCGACCCGGCCGCGGGCTCGGGCGGCGGCCAGGTCCTCGTCGGTGCCGATGACGATGAGTCCGCGGAGGAACTTGGCGATCTGAGGAACTTGGCGATCTATTGAAGGCTGGTGTCGGTGTTCCGCAGCACGTCGGGTTGCTGGGCGGGGGAGTGCGGTGCATCCGTGTCGTCTGTCTGCGAACCCGGGGCAACTCCGTGCTCCGGAGCAACTCCGTGCTGCGGTGTGGAGGGTTCGGGCAGGGCGCGGAAGAGCAGCCAGCACAGTGCCGGCATCAGGATCAACGGTGCCAGGGCAGTCCGCAGCGATGTCGAGTCGGCGAGGCTGCCGATGACGGGGCTGATCAGGCCCCCGACGCTGACGGCCAGACCGAGGGTGATCCCGCTGGCGGTGCCGACCCGCGAGGGCAGGTAGTCCTGGCCGAGCGTGACCTGGAGCGAGAAGGGGACATACAGGCCGGCTGAAGTCAGGGCCACGAACAGGTACAGGGGCGGGCCGGGTACGAACACCACGCCCGCGACCGCTCCGATCGACATCAGGTAGGCCCAGCGGGCGACCGTTACCCGGCCCCAGCGGCCCGCCAGTGCGCCACCGAGGACGGAGCCGAGCGCACCGCCGAGGTACAGCACGAACAGTGCCACGGTGCCCGCTGCGGTGTTGCCGCCCATGCGTTGTGTGGCGTACAGCGAGATGAATGCGCTCAGCCCCATGAAGACGATCGAGCGGCACGCCACGGCCAGCGACAGCTTCACGAACGACGCCTTGTCGTCTCCCCTGGGCGCCGCCGCCCTGCTCCCTGCGGCTTGCCGCTGCCCCAGCGCGGGCAGCACCGGAAGGAACAGCATGCTGCCGACGAGCGCCGGCAGCACCAGCAGCGGCGTCAGACCCAGCCCGCCGGCCCCCACCACCGTGCCCACCATGAGCGGGGCCAGGGCGAAGCCGATGTTGCCGCCCGTGGAGAACCAGCCCATGGCGCTGTGGCTGCCCTGACTGGCGATCCGGGCGATCCGCGCGGACTCGGGGTGGTAGGCCGCTCAGTGCGATGCCCACACCGCCCAGCAGCGTGCTGACCGGCAGCAGCCAGGGCATCGCCCAGCGGTCGGTCAGCACACCGAACACCGGCTGCACCACCGACGACAGCAGAGAGGCGGCCAGCACCATGCCGGAGACGGTGGCGTAGCTGTAGGCGCGCTCGGCGACGAAGAACGGGACCAGGGACGCCACCGCGCCCTGGTAGACGTCGACGCAGGCATGCCCGACGGACAGGAGAGAGATCGAGGTATTCCTTCGCACCCCGTCATGGTCCGGGCCCGCCCGTGTGCCGTGCTTCCGATAAACTGCCGAACAATGTCGAATATCCGCCATACGCCGGTCGCGCCGACGCGCACCCAGCTACTGGCGTCCGGCGGCGCAATCGACGCCCACCGGCACGACGACCACCAGATCGTCTACGCCGGCCGGGGCGTGCTGGCCGTTACCACCAGCGCAGGCTCCTGGGTCGCCCCGGCCACCCGCGCCATCTGGGTACCGGCCGGCACCGTCCACGCCCACCAGGCCCACGGGGAACTCGAACTGCATCTGGTGGGACTGCCCGCCAGCGACAATCCGCTCGGCCTGGACGTGCCCACCGTGCTCGCCGTGGGCCCGCTGCTGCGTGAACTGATCATCGCCTACACCCACACTCCCGACGATGACAGCCCCCAGCGGACACGATTGCGCGCGGTGCTGCTCGACCAGCTGCGGGCATCCCCCCAGCAGCCGCTGCACCTGCCCGCTCCGACCTCGCCCCTGCTCCGTGCACTGTGCGAGATCCTGCAGACCGATCGGCCGACAACCGCACCCTTGCCGAGCTGGGCCGCCAGGTCGGCGCGAGCGACCGCACGCTGTCCCGGCTCTTCCGCAGCGACCTCGGCATGACCTTTCCCCAGTGGCGCACCCAGCTGCGCCTCCAGCACGCCCTGGTCCTGCTGGCAGAGAAGGAACCGGTGACCGCGGTGGCGCATCGGTGCGGCTGGTCGTCGGGCAGCGCCTTCATCGATGTCTTCCGGCGCACCTTCGGCCATACACCGGGCTCCCACCCAGTAGATTGACCGGCTCGCGGTTCGGCGGGGCGGGCTGTAGTCACAGCGTGCGGATCTGCACCTCCAGGGCGTCGGCGTGTACGGCAGCGACCTCGGGAACCGAGACCTCCCGGTCCAGCACCTGCCGGATGACGGCAAGGCCGAGCCCCAGGTCACGCACGGTGCGCACCAGATCCAGACACGCAGTTCGCGGCGCAGCGCGGCAAGTGGCGTCTCGCCCGGCTCAATCCCTCCGCCGGCAGTTGCCCACACCACTCTCCCTGCCGACTGTGGAATCGCGTGACGTCACAGCAGGACTCGATCCGACTGTGGCTCAAGCCATGATCAGGCAGAGAAAACGGTGGTCATTCACCTGGCTCCCCTGACACGATCTGGGTGTGACCACGTTGTTCCTGATGGTCGGCCTGCCAGCGGCCGGAAAGACCACAAGGGCTCGGCAGCTCGCCGAGGAGCACGGCGCGCTGCGCCTGACGCCTGACGACTGGATGATCCCCCTGTTCGGCGAGGCCGAGGCGGACGGCAAACGCGACGTACTGGAGGGGCGCATGCTCTGGCTCGCCTTGGAGGCGGTCAAGCTGGGCACCAACGTGGTGGTGGACTACGGCTGTTGGTCCCGGGACGAACGGTCCGCGATCCGCTGGCTGGTGGAGGCCGAGGGCGTGTGCTGCCGCATGGTCTACCTGCCGGTGAACGATGAGACCCAACGCGCCCGGATCGCCCATCGCCGGGCCACCGCCCCCGAGGAGACGCTCCCCATGACCGAGGCCGACATCCTGCACGGGCGGGCGCACTTCGAGGAGCCCGACGAGGCGGAGCTGGGAGGCCGCGGGGCCGTCGGCCCGCCCCCCGGCTGGGCGGGCTGGAGGGAGTGGGCCGCCAACCGGTGGCCGTCTTTCGCGTGATTGTTTTCGACCCAACACGGTGGAACTCAGCCCCGGAGGCACGATCCTCGGCCGGCCACGGGCGCACCCTGGAAACTCGACAAGCAGCCGGGCCGGGCGCACTCGCGCCGGCCCGTAAAGGCCCTGGCAAGTGCCGACCACGACAGGCAAACGACAGTGGGGCGGCGCACAGTGGCAGGACAACTGAAAGAGCGCACCGGAGATGACTTCCGCGCGCGGACCACCGCACCGGCGCGGATCCGCTCCCGGGACGCTTTCGGGGTTCGCGGCGTGTCGTGGCGCTGGCTGTCGGCCGGCATCGGTGCCGGGTTGACTGCGGCCCTCCGCCCTGCGGTGCCCGTGAGCGCGGAAGTCCCGGCACCGGACCGGCTGCTGGGCTTCGCGGGCCGTTCACCGGACTGGACGACCGCGCCCGTCACCAAGCTCAGTTGATCAAGGCCGGGCACTCTGGTCCGTACGGGACCTTCTCGCCCCGTCCTGCCGCGCGGCACCGGTAAGTTGCTTGTCGCGGTGTTCGCCACACCCGTCTCATGGAGGATTGTTGTCCCAGATACCTGTCAGCGACGTCGATCTCTACACCGAATCGGCGCGCATCGACCCGTACGAAGTCTATGCCGAGCTTCGGGCTCTCGGGCCTGTGGTGCACCTGTCCCGCTACGACCTCTACGCGTTGCCCCGCTACGACGAGGTGCGCGCGGCACTGATGGATTGGCAGACGTTCTCGTCAGCGCGTGGCGTGTTCGTGGATCCGGACGTGAACGCCCAACTGGAGGGGATCACGCTGTGCAGCGATCCGCCCGAGCACACGGCGATGCGTTCGGTGCTGGGACGGCCGCTGCGGCCGGATCGGATGCGCGAGGTGACTCCGCGGATCGAGGCCGAGGCCGACCAGGTCGTCGAACGGGTCGTCGGCCGGGGCCGGTTCGAGGTCGTCACCGAACTGGCAGAGTACCTGCCCATGACCGTGGTGTCGGACCTGGTCGGGCTTCCCGATCACGGACGGGAAAAGATGCTGGAGTGGGCCGCGGCCATCTGGAACACCCAGGGACCCGCCGACGACCGGGCGGCCGCGGCGGGGCCGGCCGTCGAGGAGTTCATGGCATTCGCCATGAATGACGCCGTGCCGGGAAAAATCGCCCCCGACGGCTGGGCGGCGCAACTCTACGAGGCCGCCGACCGTGGCGAGATCCCGCACGACAAGTGCCCGGTGATGATGCTCGACTACGTCACTCCCAGCCTGGACACGACCATCCTCGCGATCGCCAACGCGGTCGCGTTGTTCGCCCGGAACCCGGACCAGTGGGATCTGCTGCGTAAGGACCGCTCGTTGATTCCGCACGCGATCAACGAGTCGTTGCGCCTGGAATCCCCGGTGCCCCAGTTCAGCCGGGTGCTCACCGAGGACCACGAGATCGGCGGAGTTCCGCTGCCTGCCGGCTCACGGGTCGCGCTGCTCTATGCCTCCGCCAACCGCGACGAGCGCCATTACCCGAACCCGACGCGCTTCGACATCACCCGTCGCCCTTCGGACCACCTTGCCTTCGGTCGGGGCGAGCACGTGTGCGTCGGGATGCACCTCGCCAGGCTGGAAATGAGCGCGTTGCTGGAAAGGCTCGCCGACCGGGTCGCCCGCTTCGAAATCCTTGAACGCCGGCCGGTGATCAACAACGGGTTGCGCGGTCTCGACTACCTGGACGTGGCGGTCGAACCTGCGACCTGACGCTCGGTCACCGCATTCCGGAGGGTGTCATCAGGAGGGGGACGAGGGTGAGGAGCAGACGACGCTCTCGCCCTCGGGGCGGGTCCGTCGCGCTGTGCAAGGTGCGGGACACGCGACCAGGTGGCGACGTCCGGGGGCGTCCTTGGCCGCCGACCGCTCGATGGCCGCCAGGATTCCGTCGGGGCGAACCTGGGGGACCGCTCGCGGGGGCACTCGTGGGTTACCTCGCCGGCCTTGTGCACCGGGCAAGCAAGACGGACCGGAACTCGGCGGCCGGAACTCGTGCCCCCCGGTGCCCGTAGCCCGGTGCCGGACGGCTCCGGAACAGGGCACGCCGGTTGCTCTTTCTGCTCCAGTGCTTCTTCGGGCAGGCCGAGATGGTCAAGCCCCTCGTCAGGATTCGTCCGGGCGCCGAGCCGGCCCGACGGCCCGTCGCCGGATCAGCCCGAGCCGTCCGGCGCGCCGTGCCCGCAGCGCATGATCAAGCGGTCGGGGCCGGACGGCCGGGCGAGACACCGACGTCACACCTCGTCGTCGGGCCAGCCGAGAAGGCGGGCCCCGATCACCGCGGTCTGCCGGGTGTATCGGTGCACCGGGTCTCCCGGATCGGCACCGGTGAGCTTGTGGATGCGGTCCAGACGGTAGGTGAAGGCCCGCACACTCAGGCTCCCCGGAGAACGACCGGCTCACGCGCGTGATCGCAGCCCTGGGCCTCCTCGCGGACCATATCGCCGCCGTCGAATCTGCCATCACCCGTGCCGCCGACCCAAGCCACCTGATGGCCAACGCGACGGCCCGCCACCCGGCCAGGCCGCACGAGGGGTAGCCCTCCTGGTTTCCGCGGCCATGGCGGGCGGCGCTCCGCCGCTGATCCTTTCGGCTGTACAACCACAGGCTGTTCTCATGAATCCCCCATCTCGTAACGACTGCCTGCGGGGCAGTCATGTGTCCAAAAGGGGACTCAGTGAGCAGTGTTGGAAGATCTCGTCCGGCCGCCGCGACCACAGTGGTGGTCGCGCTGACGGGAAGTCTCTCGCGGGCGCCACCTCACCGGCGTCGGCGGCGGCGTGCGCGACGAACACGTACACCCGGCAGTTCTTTGCAAACACCGGCTTCTCGGGCGAGGCGAAGCGCACGGACTGCGATGCCGCGATCGGCGAGAACTGGGGCACCGAGGCGCCCGGGGTCACCGGCCTCGGCAAGGACAACTTCGGGGTCCGATGGAGCGTGCAGCGCGACTTCGGCTCCGGCGGTCCCTTCACGTTCACCGCGTCCGGCCAGGACGGCATCCGCGTCTACCTCGACGGTGTGCGCAAGATCGACCTGTGGAAGAACGGCACCACCACCGTCTCCAAGACCGTCACTCTCACCATCCCTCGCGGAACCCATGTCCTCGACGTGAGAGGGGCCGCACGGGTTGGGCGAGTTGTGACGCTTGCCTGGGCCCGTGCGGCCTGTTCCCATCCTGCCCTGTCCGGCATCTCCCGCGCACACTTCGGCGAGTTGCTCGAAGAAATCGCTCCGCGCTGGGAAGCCGCCCGGGAGTCTGCGCTGCGTGAACGGCGCGGCGGGGAGCGGCGACGGGCCGCCGGAGCCGGACCCAGACAACGCCTGGTGTTCATCGACCGGCTCCTGGTCATCCTGGTCCACCTGCGTCTGGGCCTGCCGCACGCCGCCCTGGCCCAGCTCTACGGTGTGGACCGCTCCACCGTCTCCGGCGCGGTCCGCGAGGTCCGGTCGCTGCTCGCGGCCCGCGGCTTCGCCGTCCCGGATCGGCCCGGCCCGCGCATCCGCACCCTGGAGGACCTGTTCGCCTACGCCGGCGCCGAAGGCGTGAAGCTGCGGCTCGACGGCACCGAGGTGCAGGTCCGCCGCCCGCGCGCAGGCCGCCCTGGCCGCAAAACGTTCGTCTCCGGCAAGAACGAAGCAGAACACCGCCAAGACCACCACCTTCAGCGACGGTCAGGGCCGCACCCTGTTCAGCGGGGTGGTGCGGCCAAGCCGGATGCACGACCAGAGTGCGACACGAAGGCGCACGCAGCGAGCGGTTGCGCGGAAAGGAGGCCGACTGATGTCGGCGGCGTAATCCCAGGCC
>NZ_JBSGBN010000099.1:0-23235 GCF_053601275.1 Streptomyces sp. NPDC004752
ACGACGGTGGCGGCGGCGCCGATGAGACGGGTACGGGAGTTTCGGATGCCGGACATGGTGCCGTGCCCCTTCGCTGTTCGGGTGGGTGTGGTGCTTGGATGACTGGAGCTTGTGGGGTGCTCCGTCCCAGTCGCCACATACGGCGGGCAGTTGGGGACGCTGGAACGCCGGAACAGGCTCTGAGCAGGGGGAATATAGTTCCCCTGGAACGCTCGAACGGGACACGGTGCGAGGGAGGAACGGGTGTCAGGGGCGGCAGAGGCCGGGGAGACGGAGCGGTTCGCGAGGCTGCTGCGGGAGCTCAAGGACCGTTCGGGACTCAGTTACGGGGCGCTGGCCAAGCGGCTGCACATGAGCACGTCGACGCTGCACCGCTACTGCAACGGCACCGCCGTCCCCAATGAGTACGCGCCGGTGGAACGTCTCGCACGGGTGTGCCGGGCAACACCGCAGGAGCTGGTGGAACTGCACCGGCGCTGGATCCTCGCGGACGCGGCACGGGGGCGCAGGGCGGAGCAGTCGGCGGCGATGCGGGCGGGGGCGGGCGGCACCACCGGCACCCCCGCCGATTCCACCCCGGCGAAGGATTCGCCCCCGGAAGCCGGTTCGGCCGGGGCGGCTCCCGCGGCCGGTGCGCCGCAGACGGCGGACACCGGAACGGCCCCGGCTCGCCCCGCGGCATCGCACGGGCAGGACGCGACATCGCATGGACAGGACGCGGCATCGCATGGACGGGACCGGCACGCCGAGCCGAGTGAGCCGAGTGAGTCGGGCGGGCCCGGTGAGCCCGGTGAGCCGGTTGTCGTCGGCGTCGCACGAGGGCCCGCGCGGCTACGACGCCGTCGTACCGTGCTGATCTCCTCCGCCGCGGTGGCCGCCGTACTGGGAGCTGTCGTGCTCGTCGTGCGTCCACTGTCGGGCGGGGGCGGGGACGATGCCGGGGGCCGGTACGCGGGCGACACCACCATGATCACCGGCGCGGCCGACGCCAAGGAGCCGACCGCCGCGTCGTCCCCGAGCGGGCAGAGCCGCACACCGTCCGCGTCGGCGTCCGCCTCCGCCACCAGGTCCGGCGCCCCGGGCGGCGGCAAGCAGGGCGCGACGGCCGAGCCCACCGGCGGCGGTGCCGGCACCAGCGGCGGCGGCACGGGCACCGTCGGCATCCCGCTCACCGTCGGCACCCGCCCCTATGTCTACGACAGCCCGTGCAGCCAGCGCTTCCTGGTCGACAGCGAACCCGAGCAGGTCGGCCCGCCCGCGAGCGAGCAGGACGCGCCGCGCTGGGCCGCCGCGTACGGTGCGGTCTCCTCGGACGAACAGCGGGTCGCTCTCACCGTCCAGGGCACAGGAGCGGACACCGTCGTCCTGGAGGCGCTGCACGTACGCGTCGTCGCCAAGGGCGCGCCACTCGCCTGGAACGACTACTCGATGGGCGTCGGCTGCGGCGGCGGCGTCGAGACCAAGTCGTTCGACGTCGACCTGGACAACGGCAGCCCCACGGTCACCATCAAGAACGGCCAGCGCGACTTCCCGTACAAGGTCAGCGAGTCCGACCCGGAGGTCTTCTACGTCACCGCCCACACCAAGGCGCACGACGTCCGCTGGGACCTCACCCTGGACTGGTCCAGCGGCAGCCGTCGCGGGACCATCCACATCGACAACAGCGGCACCCCGTTCCGCACCAGCGCCGACGTCGGCCGTCCCGGCTACGACTACCCGCTGGGCGGCAGCGACTGGATCGAACGGGTGGGCTGACGGGCCTCGGCCGGGCCCGCCCGGGAGCCGGGCCCGGGAGTGACACGGCAGCGCTGAGGGCGAGGCACGTACTCGCCGTCCGCGACACGCGGATCGCGTCGGCCCGTTCGTTGAGCAGCTCGGCTGGAGGCCACGTACCAGTCACCGTGGACGGCGCCGCCGTGCTGCCCGGCGTACCACCAGGGAGGCGGGTCGGCTGGGACGGTGCCCGGAGGAAGAGGTAAGACGATTTCAGTTGATGCGAGCCATCCGGTCGGCAGCGCTCTCGATGTGGCCGCCCCCGTCGGCCGGGAGGAGAGGGCGAGCGGGGCACACCTCCCTCGGCAGGTGCCGGGCCTGGACGGTCTCCGGGGCCTGGCGGCACTGTATGTGGTCCTGTTTCACTGCTGGTTGTACACCTTCCCCGGCTATCCCGACAGTTCGGCGCCGCCATGGCTGGACGGGCTGATGTTCGGGCGCCTTGCCGTCGTCTTCTTTCTGGTGCTGTCCGGATTCTCCCTGGCGATCTCCCCGGCGGGTCACGGCTGGCGGTCGGGCGGCGTCGGCCGGTTCCTGCGTCGACGCGCTTGGCGCATCCTGCCTCCGTACTGGGCGGCACTGGCCATGAGCCTGATCATTTCGTGGTTCGTGGTGCCGGCTTCGCACTTCGGGCCACCTACCGGCGAGTCAATTCTGGTGTACGGCCTGGTCGTTCAGGACATGGTCAGCGCCCCGACACCGAATGGTGCCTTCTGGTCGATCGGCGTGGAGACCGAGCTCTATCTCCTCTTTCCCCTTCTCCTGTTCGTCCGGCGACGGTGGGGCGCGGCGGTCCTGGTCGCGTGCGTGACGCTTCCGGTGATCGCCCGTGGGCTGATGGCGGTTGACGCAAACCCCGTGGAGGGTGACAACTGGCTCGCTCCGCATCTCGCTCCCGTATTTGTTGCAGGCGTGATAGGCGCTGGAGTGGTCACTGCGTCGGACAGGGTCCAACGCCTGCCATGGGGATGGCTCACTGTCCTGGCCGCCCTGCCCGTCCTGGCTCTTGGTGTCATCCAGGGTTCTGTCTGGACGGTGCACCACTACTTCTGGGTGGATCTCGCCGTCGCTCCTGCCATGGCGATGCTTCTCGCCGCGGTCGCCACCGGCAGACCCGCCGTCCTCATACGGCTCTTGACCATGCGGCCCGTTCGCGGCCTCGGTGACTTCTCCTACAGCCTTTACCTGATCCATCTGCCGATCGTCATGGCCGTAATCCGCCGAGTGGCCCCGCATTTCGTGTCGGCCGGCCTGCCCACATTCTGGTTCACGATGATCCTGGGCCTGCCGGTTTCGCTAGGCGCGGCATGGCTGTTCTCCCGGATCTTCGAGATGCCGTTCAAGCGCAACAGGTCCTGGACATCCATGATCACACTGGGCCGTTCTGTCACCGTCCGGCCGCGGAAGCGGACACCGTTTCGCGCTCCTGGTTGAGCTTCTCCAGGACACGGTCGCGGAGGAGTACGTACTCCTCGCGCAGCCTGCGCCACTCGGAGAGGGGAGGGCGAGGTATGACGATGCCTCCGGTGACGATCTCCTCCGGCCGGAACTGCTCCCGGGTGAGGTCGATCTCGATGCCCATGCCGAGGCGGTTCCACCAGTGGTAGTCCACGCGTTCTTCCTTCACATGGACTTCGCCGCGGATCAGCTCCCCTCCCAGGAGGTCGTTCAGCACCATGGCCGTCACACCGCACTGATCCCGGGCCGGGTTGTCCGGCGTCCAATGCGGCCGGAACTCAGGCGTGCATGTGTCGGCACTCCAGCTGCTGCGCATGGCTCGCTCGATGTCAGTGAGAAGCAAAGTCGTCATGCTGCCGATCCTCTCAGCCGCCACTGACAATGACCCCCCTCGCAAGGAGTCGATCGTCAACGGCGGGGTGGCTCGCAAGGCGAGGGTCCGTCGGGGAGGGACTGGCCGGTAGGGAGCGGTACGGGGCGGTACGGGGCTACGGATCCGTGTCCTCGCCGGATGCGGACAGCTCCCAGCCGACGTCCCAGACGTACAGGTTGCCGGTCGGAGCCCGCCGCCAGGACGTGCTGCCAGTCGGCGGACATGTGCACCGACGCCACGGCGCACCGTGGCCTTCGAGCCGGCCGACGCACTGGCCCGAGGCCAGGTCCCACAGCCGGATCACATGGTCCGTACCCGCGCTGAGGACGAGGCCGCCGGCGGGTACGGTGTGTACGGACCGGATGAACCCGCCCATGCTTCGGACGTCGAGACGGCGGACGAAACGTCCGGTGGACGGCTGCCGTACGGTCACGCCCTCTGCGGTGTCGAGGGTGCCTTGCGCTGACCGATCCTCCGGCTGCGTGACTCGGCCCGCAGGGTGCAGCTAGCCGGTCCAGCCCGTGCTGGTCAGTACCTCGTGGGCGATGTCCGTGACGGTGCGGCCGTCCGTCGGTAGCCGTACCGTCTCCGCAGCGGCCTGCTCGTCCAGGAGGCGGGCCTTGCGGGCGCTGTTCTCCAGTTCCTGGTGCAGCTCGGAGCCGAGTTCCCGGCGCACCAGCCGCTCGCGCGTGGTGGCGTCGGAGGCGGTGAGGAGGACCCGTACGATCCGTGCCCCGGGACCCAGGGCCCGTTCGAACATCCCCGTCGACTCGGGCAGCACACTCAGCGTGTTCGTGTAGAGGAGGCGACGGTAGCCGCGCCGGGCGAAGTTCGCCCACACCGCGGTCAGGTTGGCCTCGGTGATCTCCGCGCGGTGCGGGTCGCCCTCCGGGGCCGGATGCACCTGTCCCATGAAGTCGCCGTCGATGACAGCGTGCGGGACCGCGGCGGTCCTCAGTAACGCCGACACCTCCCACCCCACCGTCGTCTTGCCGACTCCGGCCCGTCCTCCGATGAGCAGTACCTCCGCGTGCGTCATGGAGGCAGCGTGCCATCCCGCCTCCGGATCACGCGATCGGATATACGTCCTCGTCCGAGTCGGCGGGTGGGATCATCCGGCGGGCCGCGTGAGGCCGGGTGGGGTCATGTTCGTGGTGGTACGTGTCCTGCGTCCGTGGTCACGATGACTGTCGCGCCGACGCCCGCGCGTGCTCCAGAGGCTTGGTCGGTGCGGCGTCGGGCTTTGTTGGTGCGGCGTCGGGCGGCGATGCCGTATGTCGTGGGTGGCCCGTTCACCCCGGTCCGGAACCCGCGGGTCCATGCACCCGGCCGGCGGCCGGACCGCCCGGGTCACCGGTGAGTTCCCGCCGCGACGCGTGCCGGCTTGATCCCGGCGGGCCTTGCCCGGCGGGCGTCCGACGTGGTCTGGTGGAGCCGTCGCTTGATCGGAGGGATGACGGGTGGATTCGTCGGCCGGGAGGACCGGCGGGTTGCTGGCCATCAGTGACCTGCACGTGGGATATCCGGAGAACCGGGCCCTCGTGGCCGGTCTGCGTCCGGAGTCGGATGCGGACTGGCTGATCGTGGCGGGCGATGTCGCGGAGACGGTGGCCGACATCCGCTGGGTCCTCAAGACCCTGGCGGACCGGTTCAGCCGGGTGCTGTGGGTCCCGGGCAACCACGAGCTGTGGACGCATCCCAAGGACGAGGTCACGCTGCGCGGAGTGGCGCGCTACGAACATCTGGTCGCGCTGTGCAGGGAGCTGGGCGTGACCTGCCCGGAGGACCCGTATCCGGTGTGGGAGGGGCCGGGCGGCCCGGTGGCCGTGGCGCCGCTGTTCCTGCTGTACGACTACTCGTTCCTGCCCACCGGATGCGCCACGAAGGAGGAGGGGCTCGCCTACGCGCACACAACGGGCATCGTGTGCAATGACGAGTACCTGCTGCACCCGGACCCCTACCCGAGCCGCGAGGCCTGGTGCCGGGCGCGGGTGGCCGAGACCGAGCGTCGGCTCGCTGAGCTGCCGGACGGGCTGCCGACGGTGCTCGTCAACCACTATCCGCTGGAGCGGCATCCGACGGACGTCCTGTGGCACCCGGAGTTCGCCATGTGGTGCGGCACGCGGCTGACCGCCGACTGGCACCGCAGGTTCCGGGTCGAGACCATGGTCTACGGCCATCTGCACATCCCGCGGACCACCTGGCTGGAGGGCGTACGCTTCGAAGAGGTGTCCGTGGGCTATCCCCGTGAGTGGCGCAAGCGTCCGGGCCCGCCCGGCCGACTGCGCCGAATTCTGCCGATGGAGGTCGGATCCGGTGATCGAGGAGCTGCTCCCGGACTCGGTCGTGGCCGTGGACATGCACGGTGACGACGGGATCGAGGAAGCCCCGCTCTACCCCGAGGAAGCGGCGCTCATGGCCCAGGCCGTGGCCAAACGGCGCCGAGAGTTCTCCGCCGTGCGCGCCTGCGCCCGGCAGGCCATGGAGAAGCTGGGTGTGCCCGCGCAGCCGATCGTGAGCGGCGAGCGCGGCGCCCCGCGGTGGCCGGCCGGTCTGGTCGGCAGCATGACCCACTGCGACGGCTACTGCGGCGCGGCCCTGGCCCGCGCCACCGACCTCGCCTCCCTCGGCATCGACGCCGAGCCGCACGCCCCGCTCCCCGACGGCATCCTGGAGTCGGTGTCCCTCCCGCAGGAGCGGCGCCGGCTGACCGAACTGGCCGCGGCCCGGCCCGGCGTGCACGGGGACCGACTCCTGTTCAGCGCCAAGGAGTCCGTCTACAAGGCGTGGTTCCCGCTCACCCGGCAGTGGCTCGACTTCGCCGAGGCCGATATCGAGATCGTCCCCGACCCCGGCGGCGGCCCGTACGGCGTCTTCCGCGCGGCACTCCTTGTCCCCGGGCCGCTCCTGAACGGCCGTCGGGTCACCGTCTTCGACGGGCGTTGGGCGGTACGGCGGGGTCTGGTGGCCACGTCGGTGACGGTCTCGCACGTGTGAACCGGGCGGGGCTCGGCCGCCCACATGCCTGGCCTCGGCTGTTGGGTGTTGGCCGCCCACATGCCTGGCGCCGGTCGGCAGGTGCGGGCGGCCATGTGTGCGGGCCCGGTCGGCGGGTGTCAGCTGGGCAGCTCGCCGAGGGCCGGTTGCTTGCGTCGTGTCGTGACCAGCATCGCCCACAGCGAGAAGACCAACGGTATGGCGCCCGAGATGATCACCTGGCCGCGGCTGGAGACCAGGTTGTTGGGCGTGCCCAGCAGATAGCCGAGGCCGATGCAGGACCGGGACAGCGCCTGGTAGCAGGCCCAGGCGCTGCCATGTACCTCGGTGGGCACACGCGTGTGCACCGCGTTGCGCAGCCCGACGTTGCACGCGCCGTTGCCGAAGCCGCCGAGCAGGAACAGCGGGAAGATGACCGCGGCCACCGGGACGATCCCGGCGAACAGCAGTCCCAGCGAGATGGCGAGCACCCCGCCCAGGATCAGCGAGGTATGCCGGTTCGCCCAGCGTGCGCGGCCCGCGAGCAGCGCCCCGGGGACGCTGCCCAGCGCCCAGGTCGCCAGGAACAGACCGAAGACGGTGTCATTGCCGTCGGCGACGTCGCGCAGATAGTAGACGCCCGCGACTACCTCGATGCTGGTGGCCAGCATCGCCGCGGCCAGGGTGGGCAGCAGCACGCCCACGACCGGCGCGTGCCGCAGCGCCTGATAGCCGTCCGAGAGCTTCGCGGCGGGTCGCCGCCCGAGCGTCACCTCGGCGGACCGGGGCACGGCCAGCGCGGTGCACCAGGCCAGGACGAGAAACGAGACCGCGTCGGCGCCGAGCAGTACGGACGTGCCCCACACGGAGTGCAGAAAGCCCGCCAGCGCGGGACCGAGCAGCCCCGCGGCCGAAAGACCCGCCGTGAGCAGGCTGTTGGCCCGGCCCGTGTACTTCTCCCCGGCCACCACGGGCAGGATCTTGAAGCCGGCGGCCACCGAGGCCACACCGGCCAGCCCGGCCACGGCGATCAGCGCCACCCGCAGATGGAAGGCGTCGACGGCGGTGGCCACGCCGAGCGTCAGCGCCTGGGCGACCAGCGCCCACAGGCACACGGCCCGGGCGCTGAGCCGATCCACCAGGGAGCCGATGAGGGGAGCGGCGACGATCGTGGGCACGAGGTCGGCGAGGAACACCTCCGTCACGCCGCCGGGGACGTCCCGGTGCGCCGCGTCGAGCACCATGCCTAGGGAGGCGAGCGAGTCGCCGACACGTGAGAAGAGCGTCCCGGCGATCAGGATGAGCGCGGGTGCCGGGACCAACGTCATCCGGTGCAGCACGGTGAACGGCGTCGTCCGCGACTTCTGCGTGTCCAATCGATTCCAATCCGTCCGCTTACGTGTCACCCAGAGGCTGCCTGCCGAACAGATTAGGCGGGTGCGCACAGCGAAAGGGCGTCCACCGGCCATCCGGACACACCACTGTCCGTGGCCTTCGCGGCGTGCGGTTTTCGCGCGTGAGTACCAGTTTCTCGGCCATGAGCGGCACTTCACCGGAAGTCCACATTCTCGATCCGGCAATCCGCCAGCACCCCGGGCAATGTCGTACACGGCGCCACGCCGCGCCCAAGCCGGAAGGGGTAGGACACAACATGCCGATACCTCCTCGGCGTTGACCGCACTTTTCGGCCAGATGCCGTTGCTGCACCGGTTTCCCCCGGTCAGCGCCGGTGGCCCGGCGCATCGGCCGGGAATCGGCGCGCCGGTCACCGATGGTTTGCCGAATCCCGTCGGACGAATGTCCGGAAAATGTAGGGCCGGGACGCGGAAGACCGGTCGCGAACCCTCCCGCGGGCCCCGGCGGCCGCGAATTCCGGGAGTTCGGGCTGGTTCGAGGAGGATCACGGAAGATCACGGAAGGCGGCAGAAGACAGCGGAAGGCAGCGGAGGACGGCGGAAGATGACGGAAGAATGGGATCGAAAGGGACTCCGCGGTACGTCCGGTGGAACCCGGGAATCTGGGAACCCGGGAACGCTGGAATCCGGGGAAACCTGGAATCCAGGGAATCCTCGTCGAATACGGCTGTGACGCCGCCGCGTTCCCACCGGGATGCGGTCGGCCCGTGGGTAAATCGGATGCGCCCGCTTCCCCGTCCTCCCTACACTCGCCACGACCGCGCGCCGCCGATCCGGACGGCGCGCCGCCGTGACCGCAGGACGCCACAGGACGTCACAGGACGACAGAGGGGAGCCCGGCCGTGCCCGCCCGCACTGCTTGCGCCGTTCCCCGTTCCCGCTACGACGTGATCCTGGTGTCCCCGGCCGCCCGGTGCCCGCTGCGCGGCCGGCACTGGACCCCGTGACCCACGGCTGAACGCCGCACGCATCGCCGCCCCTTCAGGGGGCCGTGGACGCGTGCCGCCCGTACGACGTACACCGCCGTATGCCGTATGCCGTATGCCGTATGCCGTATGCCGTATGCCGTATGCCGTATGCCGTATGCCGCCCGTCGGCCGACGGGCGGCCGGTGCACGGGGAATCGCGCCGCTCCTCACCCACCATCCGTGAAAGGCATCGGGCCGTGCGCACCGAACCGCACCTCACCTTCGACACTTCCCTCGCCGCCGTCCGCAACCTGGGCATCCTCGCCCATGTCGACGCAGGCAAGACCACCGTCACCGAGCGGATCCTGTACACGACCGGGACCATCCACAAGCGCGGCGAGGTCCATGACGGCACCACCGTCACCGACTTCGACCCCCAGGAGCGCGACCGCGGGATCACCATCTTCGCCGCGGCCGTCAGCTGCGCCTGGGACGGTCACCGGATCAACCTGATCGACACCCCCGGCCACATCGACTTCGCCGACGAGGTCGAGCGCTCGCTGCGCGTGCTGGACGGCGCGGTCGCCGTGTTCGACGCCGTCGCCGGGGTCGAGCCGCAGAGCGAGTCCGTGTGGCGGCAGGCCGACCGGCACGGCGTACCGCGGCTCGCCTTCGTCAACAAGATGGACCGCGCGGGCGCCGATCTGGACGCGGCCGTCGAGTCGATCCGGCACCGACTGCACCCGGCCCCGCTCGTCCTGCAGCTGCCGATCGGCACGGAGGACGCGTTCACCGGCGTGGTCGACCTGCTGCGGATGCGCGCCCTGGTGTGGGCCGACGGCGACGGCAGTGCCACGCAGGGGCCGGTGCCCCCGGGACTGGAGGAGGAAGCCCGAAAGCGGCGCCGGCTGCTGGAGGAGGCGGTCGCCGAACTGCACCCCACGGCGATGGAGGAGTTCTGTCTGCACTCGGCCGTGTCCACTCTGACCCTGGCCGCCGCCCTGCGCGAACTGACCCACAGCGGGGACGGCGTGGTCGTGCTGTGCGGTGCCGCCTACCGCAACCGCGGCATCGAACCGTTGCTGGACGCGGTCGTCCGCTATCTGCCCGCGCCGTCGGACGTGCCCGCCGTAAGCGGCACGCACGACGGGACGCGGCAGACGCGGGCCGCCGACCCCCAAGCCCCGTTCGCGGCACTGGCGTTCAAGGTGAACGCCACCGCCACCGGGCGGCTGACCTACGTACGGATCTACTCCGGAACCGTCGAGAAGGGAGACACCGTGTGGGACCCGGGCACCGGGCGCACCGAGCGCGTCGCGCGGATCCTGCGGGTCATGGCCGGCCGGCACGCCCCGCTCGACCGGGCGGTCGCCGGTGACATCGTCGCCCTCGTCGGCCTCCGGCACGCCCGCGCCGGTTCGACCCTGTGTGCCGCGGACGCCCCGCTGGTCCTCGAACCACCCGCCTCCGCCGACCCGGTGGTGTCCGTGGCGGTGGAGGCCCGGCGTGGCACCGACGCCGGACGGCTGGCGGCGGCGCTGGCCCGGCTCGCCGAGGAGGACCCCTCACTGGTGGTGCGGACCGACCCGGAGACCGGCCAGACCGTGCTGTCCGGCATGGGCGAACTGCACCTGGAGGTCGCGGTGGAGAAGATCCGCCGGGACGGTGGTCCCGACGTCGCGGTCGGCCGCCCGCGGGTCACTCATCGGGAGACCGTCGTCCGCGGGGTGTCCGGGCTGGTGTTCCGGCACGTCAAACAGGACGGCGGCGCCGGGCAGTTCGCCCATGTCGTACTCGACGTGGCGCCGTCGGCCGGCGAACCGGGCACGCTGGGCTTCGAGTTCCGCTCCACCGTGGCCGGCGGGCGCGTGCCGCGGGAGTACATCCGCGCGGTCGAGGCCGGCTGCCGGGACGCCCTGGCCGAGGGCCCGCTCGGCGGGCACCCGGTGACCGGGCTGCGGGTCACCCTGACCGACGGCGCCACCCATGTGAAGGACTCCTCCGAGATGGCCTTCCGCACCGCCGGCCGGCTCGGGCTGCGCGCGGCCCTGCGCGCCTGCGCGCTGGTCCTGCTGGAGCCGGTCGCCGAGGTCACGGTCACCGTGCCCGAGGACGCCGTTGGCGGGGTGCTCGGCGACCTGGCGGCACGCCGCGGCCGGGTCACCGCATCCGCGGCCCGGGGCGGCGCGGCGGTACTCACGGCCACCGTGCCGCTGGCCGAACTGTTCGGCTACGCCACCCGGTTGCGCAGCCGCACCCAGGGCCGGGGCACCTTCACCACCCGCCCCGCCGGCTACGCGCCGGCACCCGGGTCGCCGGATCGGGCCCGCTGACCCGAGGCGGACGGCGGCGGCAGCCCCGCCGCCGTCCGCGCCCGGCCCGTCGAGTGTCCGAAGGGGTCTTCGATGAGGGGAGACACATGAGCATGCAGCACAGCAAGGCGGCTGTGCCCGAAACCGCTTGGACCAAGAGCAGTTACAGCGGCGCTGAGGGCGGCGAGTGCGTCGAGGTCGCCGCAACCCCCGGAGCCGTTCTCGTCCGAGACTCGAAGCGGCCCGCAGCAGCCGGGCTCGCGTTCGATGTCGAAGCGGGGGCCGAGTTCGTGTGGATGGCTCTCGGACGCTGAGTCGGAGACCGTATGACCCATCGGTGCCCGGTGCGCGCGTGTCACCGGGCCCCGTCTCTGTCACAGGTCCTCCAGACCCGGCGGCCCCGGCGGCCCCGGGGGAGCGGGGTGATCGACGCCCAGGCTTAATGCATATGATGTGCAAGTGCGTGACATCATCATCAGGAGTGCGGGGCCGGAGGACATCGGAGGGGTTCGAGGTGTGATGCTCGACACCGTCTACCGTGACTTCGGCACGGGGTACGTGTCCCGGTGGCACGAGGACATCGTGGACCCGGTGGGGGCCTATGTCGTCCCCGAGCGGCACACGCTGCTCGTCGCAGTGGAGGCGTCCGGCGGGGATGTCGTGGCGACCGCCGCGCTCGACTCGCGCGGGCCCGCGCATCCGCCCAACCCGTCGGGGCTGGCCGCGCGTTACCCGTCCGGGCGGACCGCCCAGCTGCGGCGGGTGTATGTGCGGCCCGGGTATCGCAGGCGCGGGCTCGCCCGGCGGCTCGTCGGGGAGTTGCTGGCCTTCGCCGCGGCGGACGGCGGCTACCGGTCCGTGTATCTGCACACCGACCCGGCCGTGCCCGGCGCCGAGGCGTTCTGGCGGTCGCTCGGGACGGTCGTGCACGACGAGCGTGCGGACCCGGGCGGGGGACAGCGGATCGTGCACTTCGAGATACCGATGGGCCGGTGAACGATGCGGCTCCGTTCCCCTGCTCCCCCTCGCCGCCCGCGCCGGATGCGGGCGGTCTGCGGTGTGCTCCTCGCTCCGGTCCTGGCCGGGTGTTTCGCCTCCGGCGGGGACGCACAGGAAGGTGACGCGAAGGACGGCCGGCGGCTCCGGGTCGCGCTCGCCTTCCCGCCCGCCGAGCGGCTCACCCCGTACGGCGCCGACGCCACCATCCTCAGCCGGCTCGGGGTCACCGAGGGGCTGACCGCGCTGGACGGCAACGGGGCCGCGGCGCCCGCGCTCGCCCGGTCCTGGCGGCAGGACGGCGACCGCGCCTGGGTGTTCACGCTGCGCGAGGCCACCTTCCAGGACGGCGGCGATGTCACCCCGGCCGCCGTCGTCACCGCCCTCACCCACGCCACCGAGGCCAGACCCGCACCCGCCGCCCTGTCCGGCGTCACGCTGACCGCCACGGCCGAGGGCGGCCGGAACGTGCGCATCACCACCGGCCGGCCCGACCCGATCCTGCCACTGCGACTGTCCAGCCCGAGCCTCGCCGTCCTGTCCCAGAAGGCGTACGGGCCGGACGGCGACGTCGACCCCCTCGGCACCGGCACCGGCCCCTTCGCGCTCACCAAGGTCACCGGCGCCACCGCCGCCACCCTCGACCGGTTCGACGACTACTGGGGCGGCCTGGCCCAGGCGCCCGGCATCGACGTCCGGTTCATCGCCGACGGCACCGCCCGCGCCAACGCCCTGCGCACCGGCGAGACGGACATCGCCGAGGCGATCCCCGTCGCCCAGGCCGCCGGCCTCGACGGGCCGACGCGGCGCGAGACCGCGACCACACGGACCACCAGCCTGCTCCTCAACAGCGCCTCCGGCCCGTTCGAGGACCCCGCCCTGCGGGCCGCCGCCCGCGCGGCCGTCGACACCTCGGATCTCGCCGAGGACGTCTACGAATCACACGCCGACCCCGGCGCCGGCCTGTACGGGCCCGCCGTGACCTGGGCCGACGGCAAGCACCTCGAACCCGTCGGCCGGGCCCGCCCGAGCCGACCGAACGGCGCCGCCGTCACCCTGGCCACCTACCACAACCGGCCCGAACTCCCCGAGGCCGCCCAGGTGTTGAAGCAACAACTGGAGCGGGCCGGGTTCCGGGTACGACTGGTGGTGCGCGAGTACGCACGGCTGGAGGGCGACGCGCTCGCCGGAAAGTTCGACGCGTTCGTCCTCGCCCGCAACAGCCTCGTCGACACCGGCGATCCCGTCGCCGTCCTCGCCGCCGACTACGGCTGCGACGGCGGCCACAACCTGGCGCGGCTGTGCGACAAGGACGTCGACCGGGCGGTCGCCGAGGCCGAGGCCACGGCCGACACCGTGGAACGGCAGGGCGCCGCCCTTGCCGCCGAGGCCGCGATCCTCGGCACCGACGCCGTCGTACCCCTCGTCCACCAGCGCGTCATCACTGGCGTCGGCACCTCGGTGAAGGGCGTGCTCCTCGACCCGTACGAGCGGACCCTCGTCGGCACCGGCACCCGGCGCTGACCCGTGAAGAGCGTGCTGTGGCGGGCCGGTCTCGCCCTTGCCCTGCTGTGCGGGATCGGCCTGCTGCCCTGGCTGACGCGCACCGACCCGGCGCTCACCGTCCTCAAGGCCCGCACCCAGGACCGGGCGCCCACCCCCGAGGTGCTCGCCGACATCAGGTCCCAACTCGGGCTGGAGCGAGGCCCGTTGCCGCTGCTCGGGCAGTGGCTGGCCGGGCTCGTCCGGGGCGACGCCGGACGGTCGTGGATCTCCGGCGCCGAGGTCGCCCCGGACGTCCTTCGGGCGCTCTCCATCTCGCTGCTGCTGATGGCGGTCGCCGGCCTGGTCGCCGTCTGCACGGCCGCCGTAGTGTGCGCCCGCACCCTGTACCGGCGCGGGCGGCACCGGCCCGGCGGCACCGGCTCCGCCGTGCTCGCCGCGTTCCCCGAGTTCCTCATCGCCTCCGTCCTGGCCACCGTCGTCGGCGTCCATCTGGGCTGGCTGCCCGCCCTCGGCTGGTACGGGCCGCGCTGGACGGTGCTGCCCGCGCTCGCCCTGGGACTGCCCGTCGGCGCCGTGCTCGGCCGGCTCCTCGACGATCTGCTGCCGGGCGCCTTCCACGAACCCTGGGCGCGGGCCGCCGCGGCCCGCGGACTGCCCGGCCGACGCATCGCCCGCCACGCGCTGCGCCGGTGTGTGCCCCAACTGCTGCCCAACGCGGCGCTGTTCGTCGTCGGGCTGACCGGCGGCGCCGTCGCGGTCGAGCAGATCTTCGACATCCCCGGCCTCGGCCGCAGCACCTTGCAGGCCGCCCTCGCCCAGGACCTGCCCGTCCTCCAGGCCGGTGCCCTCGCCCTGCTGCTGCTCGGCGCCGCCGCCTCGGGCGTCGCCCGCCTCGCGGCCCGGCTGCTGATCGGCCCCGCCCTGTGCGACGGTGCCCTCAGCACCCTGCACCGGCCTGCGCCGCCCGCCCGCTCCGCCCTGCCCCTCGTCCTCGGCGCGGCGCTTTTGTGCACCGTCGCCCTCGGCCTGCCCCGCGACCCGCTCCTCGTCAACACCGGCGAGCGGCTCCAACCTCCTTCCGCGCGGCACCCGTTCGGCACCGACGCGCTCGGCCGGGACCTGCTCGCACGCGTCGCACACGGCACCCTCGACACCCTGCTGCTCGCTCTCGCCGTCAGCGCCGCCGCCCTCGTCGTCGGGGTCCTGCTCGGAGCGCTGCCCGGGCTGTCCGGACCGCTCGTCGACACCGTCAACGCCGTACCGCCCGTCCTCGCCGCGCTCCTTGTCACCGCGGTGGCGGGCGACGGCCCCGGCACCCCCGCGCTCGCCGTGGCCGCGGTCGCCTGGGCGCCGCTCGCCGCGCACACCGCCGCCCTGCTGCGGCAGGAACGCGCCACCCTGCACATCGCGGCCACCCGCGCCCTGGGCGCCGGCGGCCGCCACCTGCTGCACCGCCATCTGCTGCCCGCCGTGCTCCCGCCCGTCGTCCGGCACGCCCTGCTCCGGTTGCCCGGCGTCGCCCTCGCCCTGGCCTCCCTGGGCTTCCTCGGCCTCGGCGCCGGGCCGCCTTCCCCGCAATGGGGACAACTCCTCGCCGAGAACCAGCCCTACGCGGAACGCGCGCCCTGGGCCGTTCTCGCCCCCGCGGCGCTGCTCGCCCTGCTCGGCGCGCTGGCGGTGACCGCCGCGGGCGGGCTACGGCGGCCGGGCCCGAAGTCCGGCACCGCAAAACCACCCGCGGCTACGGAAAGCAGCGAGCCGAGGAGGAGCAGTGGCTCGGCGAGATTGAAGGCATCGATATGACGCTGACCTTCGTCCGAACGAAGCAAGCTGACACCGCCCGACTCACTCACCGGCCACCCCTCTCTCCTGGTGGATCTCCGCGTCCCGGGCGGGGTGGTGGGGACACCGAGTTCGCGGATCAGCTCAGCAAGAGCGAAGGGACGCAGATGCTGATCGGCGCAGCGGTCAGGGAGCAACGAGCGGGGATCCGCGGTTCGTCTTGTCCCGGCTGGGGATCCGGGGTGGGGGGAGGAGTTCGGCGAACGGCGCTGGGCCAGACCGGCTTTCAGGACTTCGCATCCCGTGAATAATCCCGTGTGTGGACCAGGGACTTGCAGCGTTGCTCGGTGCAACGGTAGGCGTTCTCGGCACGGTTGCGGCGTCAGCGATCTCCAGTGGGTCGACTCGGCGGCAGTTGGAGGGGCAGGCCAAGGTCGAGCACTCCCAGTGGCGCAGACAACTTCGGCGAGACGCGTACAGCGCCTTCCTAGCCCCGGCCAACGAGTCGCGCAGCGCTCTGAAGATGGCCGCACGAGCCCTGATAGGCGATTCCCCGGATACGGCGGAGGCTGATCGGCGACTCCAGATCGCGCAAGATCAGTTGCTTCTGGTGCAGGCAGCTTGGGCCGGCCTCGCAGTCGAGGGGCCCGAGTCGGTGGAGCAGGCTGCCCACAGCGTCCACCTGGGGCTCCACTCGATGCAGACGACTCTTCTCGCCTGGCGCGACTCCTCGGGCGCCCCGGATCGCAACGTCAACTTCGTTGAACGTCACGCCGTCGAGGTGACTATGGTCTCCGAGCGCCTCGGCAGTTTCACGTCGGCGGCGCGAGCCGCTTTGGACGACACAGACCTTGCGTCGGGCAGGCGCAACTGAGGGTCCGGCACTGACTGCGACCCCGGTTGGAACATCCGAACGGAAACCGGCCTGGGCCCGATCTCCCTTGCCCTCACGCCACCTCGTGTTCTATAAAAGCTATAACAGAGCAACAGTGGGAGCGGGACATGATCCTCAGCCTCGACATGGACAGCGAGGTGCCTATCTACCAGCAGATCCGGGACCGTATCGTCGAGGCCATCGCCTCCGGTCAGCTCGTCGAAGGCAGCTCGCTGCCCTCGACGCGGCAGCTCGCCGTAGATCTGGGCATCAACTTCCACACCGTGAACAAGGCATACGACCTACTGCGACGCGAAGGACTGCTGCGGGTCAACCGCAAGAGCGGCGCCCTGGTGCAGCGCGACACCCGCAGCGGTCCGCCAGAACCGGGCTTCACCGCCGAGTGGGAGACCCGGCTTCGCACCCTGCTCGCCGAAGCGGTCGCCCACGGGACCGGCGACCCGGCGGTACTGGACAGCTGCCGCTCCGTACTCACCTCGTTCACGTCACCCGCGCCCGCTTCACGGCGCGCGAACCCCGGTGCAGAGCAAGGAGATTCAGCGTCATGAACAGTGCAGATGTGTTGGCCAACGTGTTCATGCCTGCCGTGTTTGCGGCAGTGGCGTGGTGGCTGCCGTCGCTGACCAGTCCGACCTTGCCCTTCGGGGTACGGAGCCCTGATGCGCGGGCGGACGCCCCAGAGATCGCCGAGCAACGGAGGCAGTACCGCCGGCAGGTCGCCGTGTCCGGTGCGGTGCTGATCACGGTCGGAGTCCTGGTGAGTTCCGTGTTCCGCTTCGACATGCCTGGCGTCATTCCCCTGCTGACCGTTGCCGCCTGCCTGGTGGCCTACAGCCGGGCACGGGTGGCGGTCATGGCGGTCAAGCGGCGTGAGGACTGGTACGGCGGGCTGCGGCAGGGCGTGGTGGCGGACACGGCGCTTCGCACCGATCCGGAGCGCTTGCCCTGGATGTGGGCCGTCCCCGCGTTGCTCGTCTGCATCGGTACGACGGTGGTGGGCGTCCTGCGTTATCCGTCACTGCCGGACCGCATTCCCGTGCACTTCACCGGCTCCGGAAGCGCTGACCGCTTCGCCGCCAGGTCGATCGGCACCGCATTCTTCCCGGTGTTCGTGCAGGCCGCGCTCACCGTGCTGCTCTTGGCGCTGACCTGGCTGTCCTTCCGGGCCCGCGCGGATCTCGACCCGGCGCGGCCGGCCGACTCCGCCCGCAGCCACCGCCGCTTCGCGGTTCGTACCGCCATCTCCCTTCTGCTGCTGGCGGCGTTCGCCGACCTGGCGCTGCTCGCCGGGGCCTGGGGGATGTGGCACGCGGACCAGCGGGTATCGCCGGCCCTGATACTGCTGCCCATCCTGGCCGGGCTGGCCGTGGCGATCGGTATCGCTGTCCGCACCGGACAGGGCGGCAGCCGACTGCCCGCGCACGACGGCACGGTGGCGGAGGAGAACACCGGCATGGTGCGGCGCGACGATGACCAGTACTGGCGTCTGCTCGGCTCGGTATACGTCAACCGGGCCGATCCCGCGTTGCTTGTTCAAAAGCGGTTCGGCATCGGCTGGACCGTCAACCTGGGCAACCCGCTGGGTGTCGTGCTGCTGCTCGGGCTCATTCTGGCCCCCGCGCTCATCGTGCTGCTCCTCGTCCACTGAGTGCGTTCGCCGACGGCCGACGGGTCATTGATCAGGCGTCCGGCCAGGGCGTGTTGACTCCGCACCGGCACACCACCATCCCCGGTCCTCTCACCCTCTCTCACCACTTCAGCTCATGAGGAGAACACATGCGTCTACGCACCCTTCGGCGCAGCAGGATGATCGCGGCGCTCACAGTGGCGGTCGCCGTCGTCACGGCCGGGCCGGTGTCAGGAACGACCTGGGCGTCCGCGACGCCCCGGACCGCCCTCGTACCCGCCGTGGACCGTGAGGTCCACTTCACCGCAGACGGCACCACCGCGTACGGCACGCTGCACATACCCGCCCACCGCGCGGGCCACAGGCTCGCCGCGGCGCTGCTGCTTCCCGGCAGCGGCCCGACCGACCGCAATGGCGACGAGCCGCCCGGCTTCACTCCCCACACCCTGGCCCTCATGGCCGACGTCCTCGGCGGCGACGGCGTGATGACCCTGCGCTTCGACAAGTACGGCACCGGGCGGACGGGCCTGGGCGGACGCACCAGCGCTCCTGACATGGCCGCCTACACGCGACAGGCCGTGGCCGCGTACAACACGCTGCGCGCCCAGCCCGAAGCCGATTCGCACGCGCTGCTGGTGGTCGGGCACAGTGAGGGCGGCCTGCAAGCACTGCTCGTCGACCGCGCCGTACAACCGAAGCCCGCCGGGCTCGCGCTCATCGCCCCGCAGAACATGCGGCTGCTGGACCTGGTCCGCCGCCAGCTGGCGGCCGAATTGAACCGGGCGGTCGCCGCAGGGCAACTCACCGCGCAGCAGGCGTGGTCGAACAACCACGGCGTGGCCAGGGCCATCTCGGACTTCCGCGCCCAGCGCCCGGTCGACACCTCGGGGCTGCTGCCGTCCCTCTCCTCCCTCCTCAAGGGCATGTTCGGACCGGTCAACGCGGATTTCGTCCGCAGCAATGACGCCCTCTACCCGCCGTCCGTCGCCCGAGGCATCGCGCACGGCACGCGTACGCTCGTCACCTGCGGCACCGAGGACACCAATGTGCCCTGCCGGACCATGCCTTCTCTGCTGTCGGCCCTTGCCGCCGCCCGCACCACCGGCCCAGGACTGCGGGTCCTCCCTGGACTCGACCATCTCCTTCACCCCGTCGGCACGCCGGTCAACGATGCGCTGATCGCCCCAGCCGCGCAGCAGAGCCTCCACGACTTCGTCCGTCCCTGGCGGCACGCCACACAGGGCTGAGGACCCCTCCTCCATACGTGCCTCGCCCGCCCTGCTGCCATGCCCGGCGTGGGCGTCCCACGGGTCCGCCGAACCGGTCACCGCCCGGCCGGTTCCAGTACCTTCGGGGCGAGGGTGTCCGGGACGGTGAGCCGTGTGGTCCGCCACAGCCACCAGACATCCCGGCCGAACGACCACACCAGCGAGCCAAGTGCCAGCAGCACCACGGCGAAATCGGCGGCGAGCGGCAGCAGCTGCGACCCCGCCAGCAGCAGACAGACGCCCTGCAACGCGGCGACCGTCTTGCGGGCGAACGACGGCGGCAGCGGGGCGTTCAGCCACGGCGCGACACGGGCCGCCGCGACGAACGCGTAGCGCATACAGCCGATCAGCAGTACCCACGGGCCCAGCCGCGTCGACACATACACGCTCAGTACCAGGATCAGGAACGCGTCGACCTCCATGTCGAAGCGGGCGCCCAGCGCCGTCGACGTACCGGTGCGGCGGGCGACCTTGCCGTCGACGCCGTCCAGGATCAGTGCCACCGCCGTGAGGCCGACGAGCAGGGTGAGCGGCGGCGCGCTCGCGAAGGAGTCCGCGACCAGTGCTGTCACCCCGCCGACCAGGGTGGCCCGGCCCAGGGTGACCCGGTTGGCCGGGCCGAAGGAGCGCAGCCGGGAGCGGTACAGCGCCCGGGAGAGCACCGCCCAGGTCGCGAACGCGAACGCCAGCCCCGTCAGCCAGCCCGCCGGCCCCATGCCGAACACCGAACCCAGCAGGACCAGCAGCAGGATCTGCACGCCCGCTCCTACGGCCGTCTCCTGCTGGACCAGCCTCGCGTCGTCAGTGATGTTCAGGGCCACGGCACACCCTCCGGCCGAGTGACAGAGTCGATCAGTGCCGCGTACTGTGCGCGGCCTGTGCACATCTCGGTACGTGAACAACTTCCCGATCGTTCAGGAGGATGCCGATGAACCGGTCCGCGCGTGCGTTCTGGCTCAACTCGCCGGGCCACGGGGAGTTGCGCGAGATCACCGTCCCCGAGCCCGCCGCGGACGAGGTCCTGGTGCGCACGCTCTACTCCGGAGTCAGCCGCGGCACGGAGACCCTGGTGTTCCGCGGCAAGGTTCCGAAGAGCCAACACGCCGTGATGCGGGCGCCGTTCCAGGAGGGCGACTTTCCCGGCCCGGTGAAGTACGGCTATCTCAACGTGGGCGTCGTGGAGCAGGGCCCGGACACCCTGACCGGACGCACCGTCTTCTGTCTGTATCCGCACCAGAGCCGTTACGTCGCTCCGGTGACCGCGGTCACCCCGGTACCGGACCGGGTGCCCGCCGGGCGGGCCGTCCTCGCCGGCACCGTCGAGACCGCCGTCAACGCCCTGTGGGACGCCGCACCGCTCATCGGCGACCGGATCGCGGTGGTCGGCGGCGGCATGGTCGGCTGCTCGGTGGCCGCTCTGCTGGCCCGCTTCCCGGGCGTACGGCTCCAACTGGTCGACACCGACCCGGCACGCGCCGCCACCGCCGAGGCCCTGGGCATCGACTTCGCCGCGCCCGACGACGCGCTCGGCGACTGCGACCTGGTCATCCACGCGAGCGCCAGCGAGCAGGGCCTGACCCGCTCCCTCGGCCTGCTCGCCGCCGAGGGCACGGTCCTCGAACTGAGCTGGTACGGCGACCGGCGCGTCACCCTGCCGCTCGGCGAGGCGTTCCACTCCCGGCGGCTCACCGTCCGCAGCAGCCAGGTCGGCTCCCTCTCCCCGGCCCGCCGCGCGAGCCGCGGCTACGCCGACCGGCTGGCCCTCGCCCTCGACCTGCTCGCCGATCCGGCCCTGGACGCGCTCATCACGGGAGAAAGCGCGTTCGAGGAGCTGCCGCAGCTGATGCCGAGGCTCGCGAGCGGGGAGATCCCGGCGCTGTGCCACCGGGTCCGATACGCCTGACCTGAGAAAAAGCGTGAGCGCCGACTGAACACGGGGAAACGAAGAGCCGTACTACATGACATCCCCCGGCCTTGGTCGGCGGGGGGAACCAGACGCGCCGCACATGGAGGGTCGTCCGTTGTTCAGCATCACCGTCCGCGATCACATCATGATCGCCCACAGCTTCCACGGCGAGGTGTTCGGGCCCGCGCAGCGACTGCACGGCGCCACGTTCCTCGTGGACGCGACGTTCCGCCGCGAGCAGCTGGACGACGACAACATCGTCGTCGACATCGGCCTGGCCACGCGGGAACTCGGCGCGGTCGTCAGCGAGCTGAACTACAGAAACCTCGACAACGAGCCCGACTTCGCCGGCATCAACACCTCGACGGAGTTCCTCGCCAAGGTGATCGCCGACCGGCTCGTCGCACGCATCCACCAGGGCGCCCTCGGCGAGGGCGCGGGGGGCCTGGCGGGCGTCACGATCACCCTGCACGAATCGCATGTCGCCTGGGCGAGTTACGAGCGTGGCCTGTGACCGACACGACCATCGGGCGGGCACCGTCCCTGACCTATGTGCCCGCGCAGCGCGCGGCCCTGAAGAACGTCGGGATCATCCCCATGTCCCTGCGCACCCTGCACTTCGTCATGCCGGGCGGTGTCGACGACCCGGCCTCGCCCAGTGGCGGCAACGCCTACGACCGGCGGCTGTGCCTGGACCTGCCCGGCTTCGGCTGGCAGGTCACCCGGCACACCGTGGACGGCGCCTGGCCCCGCCCCGGCGCCGCCGCCCGCGACGAACTCGCCCGTACGCTAAGGGAGTTGCCGGACGGCTCGGTGGTCCTGCTCGACGGCCTCGTCGCCTGCGGGGTCCCGGAGACGGTGGTCCCCGAGGCAGGGCGGCTCAGGCTCGCGGTCCTCGTCCATCTGCCGCTCGGGGACGAGACGGGCCTGGAACCGTCCGTGGCCGCGGACCTGGACGCCAGGGAACGCGCGGTGCTCCGGGCGGTGCCCGCGGTGATCGCCACCAGCGACTGGGCGGTCCGGCGCCTCGTCTCCCATCACGGTCTCGCCCCGGAGCGGGTGCATGTCGCCGCGCCCGGTGCCGACATCGCGCCGCTCGCCGTAGGCACCGACGGCGTCTCGCAGCTGCTGTGCGTGGCCGCGCTGACGCCGCGCAAGGGGCAGCACCGGCTGGTGGAGGCGCTGGCCGCGGTACGGGACCTGCCGTGGAACTGCGTGTGCGTCGGCGGTCTTCGCCAAGACCCCGTGTACGTCGACCATCTGCGGTCCCTGATCGAGCGGCACGGCCTGACCGACCGGCTGCACCTGGCGGGCCCGCGTTCCGGCGCCGACCTCGACGCCAGCTACGCCGCCGCCGACCTGATGGTCCTCACCTCGTACGCCGAGACGTACGGCATGGCGGTGACCGAGGCGCTCGCCCGTGGCATCCCGGTCCTCGCGACGGACGTCGGTGGCCTGCCCGAGGCGCTGGGCCGCGCACCGGACGGCGGAGTGCCCGGCATCCTCGTCCCGCCGGAGGACCCCGCCGCGCTCGCCGCCGAACTGCGCGGCTGGTTCGGCGAGGCCGATGTGCGCCGGCGCCTCAAGGCCGCCGCGCGGGGCCGCCGGGCGGCGCTCGGCGGCTGGGCGGCCACGGCCCGCAGCCTCGCGGGAGTCCTGCAGCGGCTTCCGGGTGAGTCTCGGAGGGCGGCATGAGCGGGGTTACCGCAGGAACTGGGGGGACAGGGGCCGGGCTTGGGGCGCGGGCCGTAGCGGGTGCGGGATCGACGAAGGGGGCAGTGACCATGACGGAGCCCGGCCAGCCGAGCCCCGCCGCCGGCGAGGGGGCCGGGCCTGCCATGGTCCGTGCGGCTACGGCTCGCAGCCTTGCGGGGGTTTTGCAGCGGCTTCCGGGTGAGTCTCGGAGGGCGGCATGAGCGGGGTTACCGCAGGAACTGGGGGGACTGGGGCCGGGCTTGGGGCGCGGGCCGTAGCGGGTGCGGGATCGACGAAGGGGGCAGTGACCATGACGGAGCCCGGCCAGCCGAGCCCCGCCGCCGG